>JAKURV010000008.1 GCA_022452035.1 Acidimicrobiales bacterium
CGTCGACTCCAACATCGCACCAACGGCGTAAACGCCAGCGATCTGGGACGACCAGTTGTGAATCGGCAACTTGATCGGATCAGACGAATCCGCAGCAGCAGCCTCTTCAGCAGCTGGCGCCGCCGTAGTAGCCGCCGGCGCAGCCGTAGTAGCCGCCGGAGCCGCCGTCGTAGCGGTGCTCTGACCACCAGACGCGGCATCGTCATCCGACCCGCAGGCCGAGGCCACCATCGCCAGAGCGGCGAAGATGACAATGAGTCGCTTCAACATGAAGACGTTTCCCCTCTGTATGAATCGGAGAAGCGAACTGCTCCCCCCGTTAAATGGCCCCATGAACCCGAGATCGGATCCCAGCAAATAGGGCCTCTGCCCAGATTAGTGACAGCAGACGCAGTCTTCAAGAAGTAACTAGTCAGTTAATAAGAAAAAGTGTGAAGTTGGCGGGAGCCAGGACCTAGCGGGAAGCCGGGATCTAGTAGTAGGCGTCTCCCCCATCAAGCGAGATGGTCCCACCGCTGAAGCCAGCACCCTCATCAGAGGCTAGATGGACCGCGAATGCTGCAACTTCACCCACAGTGACCGGACGCTGAAGAGCGGTATGCGCCGTGTAGAAGGAAACCAATTCGTCGACGCCGCCTAATCCCTGAGCGCGTCCAGCCCGCTCGTGGACCATATCTGTCACCACGATCCCTGGGCAGATGGCATTGACAGTGATCCCTTCTACCCCAACTTCTCGAGCTACCGACTTGACGAACCCGTTGATCGCATGCTTGTTCGCCGCATAACCGGCGATGTTGGGCTTAGCCACCTTTCCTTCGACTGAAGAGATGGCAAGAACCCGTCCTGACCTCTGGGGGACCATGTACCGCAAGGCCCTTCTCGTAGCCCAGAACGTGTGGTTCAAATTCAGGTTGAGTTCGTACTGCCACTCCTCGTCAGACATATCCACCACCGGGGCTGTATCTCTGACACCACCTGCGTTGCAAACCAGAATGTCGATCTGACCGTAGGTCTCCACGGCGTGGTCAACGAGCCCCTCGGCTACTACCTGATCAGTCACACTCCCCGGCCAGAAGGCCACTCGGTCCCCACCGTTCATCTCAGCGAGAGCGGCTGCACCCTTTTCTGGACTCCGACCGTTGATGACAACCGACGCACCCTCGTCAAGAAATGCCTCTGCGATGGCACGTCCGATGCCCCGAGTCCCTCCCGAGACTGCAGCAACTCTTCCGTCAAGTCTGGATCCACCCATCTGATCGCAATCCTCTCCTCTAAGAGTCGTTTTCCTGCCTCGGTCGATAATGATGGGCCCGTTGGGTTCGCCCCCCCGCGACCAACAAGAGTTGGCCGGTCACCCACGATGCAGCATCGGACGCGAGGTAAACCACGGCCGCGGCGATGTCATCTGGGACGCCCATCCGAGCCAAGGGGATGGTGGCCTGGATCTCGTCCAACTGGTCGTCAACGTTAAGTACCTCTCGGAATGCCTCGGTGACCACCGGCCCGGGTGCAACGGCATTGACGCGAATCGCCGGCGCGAGTTCAAGGGCCAGGGTCTGGGTCAAGTTGTTCATCCCAGCTTTCGCGGCCGCATAGGGGCCGGTGAACGGTGAGCCACGGGTCCCTGCGCCTGAGGAAATGTTAATGATGGAACCGGCTTCGCCCATCCGCGGTGCTGCGGCCTTACATCCCTGAAAGGCAGATGTGAGGTTGAGATCGAGTTGGGACCTGAATACTTCATCGCTTGTCTCTACAAGTCGCCTAGTGGTCTTCTCGTCTGACCCACCGACATTGTTGACCCAGATGTCCAGGTGCCCGAATCTCTCCATGGCCTGATCCGCAAGCGTTTCGGAGAAATCTCGGATATCGCCTTGCACTATCAGAGCCGAGCGCCCTCGTTTTTCGATCTCCGCAGCAGTGGCCTCAAGATCATGGATACGCCGGGAATTCAACACGACATCACAACCGAAATCGGCAAGGCCTAACGCAATAGACCGGCCAATCCCCTGTCCCGAGCCAGTGACCACGGCAACTCGGCCGTTCATCTCGAAGAGGTCACGTACCGTCATGCCTTCTGATCCTCACATATCTTGAATGTGCCCAAGCCAGGAAAACGATGATCCACCCAGTCGGATGGCCTATTCAAAAAGTAACCCGGCGATTAGTTTGTCTAGGTGGTCGGACCGAGCGCAACACCAGAGCAGAGAGTGGAGAGGCACGCCTCCTTCTGCCGCTTCTGTCACGCGGCCTGCCCGGTCCTCGTCGACATTGAGGACGGTGACCGGATAGTTGACATTCGCGGCGATCGCTCAGACCCTCTCTTCCAGGGCTTTACCTGCGTGAAGGGCCGACAACTCGCCGACCATCATCATCATCCCGATCGCGTCAGGACTTCCCTTCGGCGAACCCCCACTGGCTCCTTTGAACCAATCTCTTCGACATCAGCCCTGGACGAGATCGCTTCGAAAATCGACCAGATCGTTGCCGATCATGGCCCCCGGGCGGTAGCCAGCTATACGGGAACGGGCGCCTACCAGAACTCGACCGCTGTGCCAGTGGCCGCCGCTTGGCATGAAGGTCTCCAGTCGCCCTCCTTTTACACTTCCGTCACTATCGATCAGCCGGCCCACCGTTCGGCCGCCCTGCGTATGGGGGCTTGGGAGGCTGGCTGGCACAACTTTTCTGACTCCGATGTTCATCTAGCCATCGGCTACAACCCGCTCGCCTCGAGTTACGGCCCAGCCGGAGGCCTACAGGGAACCAACCCGTTCGTTGCTCTGCGGGAGGCGAAAGATCGAGGCCTGAAGACAATTGTCGTGGACCCGCGACGTACTGAATTCGCGGCCAGTGCCGACATCTGGCTACAAGTCCAACCGGGTGAGGACCCGACGCTCCTAGCCGGACTTATAAGAGAGGTCATCCGACTGGGTTATGCCGACAAGGCCTTTTGCAGCCGGCACGTATCCAACATCGATGAACTGACTGCGGCGGTAGAGGCCTTCGATCCTGGATACGTCGCTAGGCGGGCGGGGATCGACGCTCAGGCTGTTACGGAGGCAGCAGAACTCTTTGGGGCGGCCGAGCGCGGATCTGCCGGCACCGGAACCGGGCCGAATATGGCCCCACACTCGATGTTGACCGAACATTTGGCCCTTTGCCTTAACGCCATCTGCGGCCGGGTGAACCGTGCTGGCGACGAACTTGAGAGTGGCCATTTCCTGTCCCCGGGGAACACGCGCCGCGCTGCAGTAGTGCCACCATCGGATCCAGCGCCGGGCGCTGCACACCGTGTTCGGGACTTGCACGGCATGGCAGACGAGATGCTGACCAACACCCTCGCCGATGAGATCCTCCTCGATGGCCCAGGGCAAGTCCGGGCGCTCATCGTCTCAGGTGGCAACCCAGTCGTCGCGTGGCCAGACCAGAAAAAGACCGTTGCTGCACTCAGAGCTCTCGAACTTCTGGTGGTCATTGACCACCGCATGAGCCCGACCAGCGAGCTCGCGGATTTCGTCATTGCTCCGAGACTCCAACTCGAGCGAGCCGACGTGCCCCACATCATGGATCGGCGCTTTCCAGCGCCATACACGAATTACACCCCGGCGATCCTGAACTCGAACGACGACCTCCTAGCGGAGTGGGAGGTGTTTGCCGGTATCGCTGCTCGAAACGGCAGCCCCATAAACCTTCCCGGCGGAGCCATCCCCTTCTCAGGCAACGACGTCGAGCCGGGCATTGGTGACGAGGAGGTACTTGATCTCGTCTACGGGTCCGCCAGAATGCCAATGGCAGAGATCCGCAAGAATCGGGGCGTCATCCACCCGGACCGCGTTCGGGTCGTACCTGATGAAGGCAGATCCGCTGCCCTACTCGATGTCGGCCCAGCGGATGTAGTCCATGAACTGGGAGAGGTCTTGGCTGAGCGGAGTTCAGCCGACCGGTTGCTGGGAGGCCATAGTGAGGCGCAGTTCCCCTATCGCCTCATCAGCCGTCGGGCCAAGCACGTCCTGAACTCCTTCGGACGCGAACTACCGGGGCTAGCACGATTGGGAACGACCAACCCAGCGTTCATGCACCCGAGAGACCTGGCCTCTCTGGGTATTGCTGCAGGTGAACTCGTGCGGATTGAGTCGCCGAACGGGGCCGTCGAAGGCGTCGCCGAACCGTCGCCCGCCGTCAAACAGGGTGTCGTCTCGATGTCCCACGCCTGGGGAACGGCTTCCCAGACAGACGAGGACGTTCGCACGGAAGGTTCACCAACGAACCGACTGGTCTCCAACGAGAGAGGCACCGACCCGATCACCGGGATGGCCGTACAGAGCGCTATCCCAGTCCGAGTAAGTCGCCTGGGTTGACCCGGCGGATTAACTGTTCCGCAGGCTTCAGCGGTCTCTGAACTCCTGACGCTCGAGCTCGAGGAGGTCTTCGAACCTGCGCCGGACCTCTTGGCGACGGCCGCGGTCCATGGCGAGGTTCACTAGCTCATGAGGGTCTTCTTGGAGATCGTAGAACTCGTGCTCGTGGTCTTCGAAGGCTGCATCTCGGTCGACTTGTTTCGCTGAGGTGATCGGTGTACCCCGCGTGGTGCTTGAACCACCAATCCCGTAGTAGCGGCAGTACTTGAATCGGCCATCGAACACTCCGCGGCTCGCGTAGCGGGTTTCTAGGAGGCCGTCGTACCAGGCCCAGTCCTGCGCGAAGAGAACTTCAGGGCGACCGTCAGTCGACGGGTCGGCCAGGACTCCGCTCATCTGTCGACCTGGCCAACCCTCCAGACGGTCCTCTCCGGCTCCACTGAAGCCGGCCAAGGTTCGGGCTAGGTCGACATGGCTGAACATCGCGTCCGTAGTCGAGCCTGCCGCTGTCACCTCGGGAGCGACGATGTAGAGGGGAATCCTCATGGTTTCCTCGTAGTTCCAGGGCCCTTTCGATCGCAGTCCGTGCGAACCACATTGATCGCCGTGGTCCGAGGTGAAGACGACAACGGTGTTGTCCCAGCCTCCCGTGTCATCTAGTGCATCAAGGATGTGGCCGATGTTCGCATCGCTCAACTGATGCAACTTGGCGTAGTAGTCGAGTTGGCGCAGCCAGTGTTCGGTATCAGAACGTTCTAGCCAGCCGCATGACTTGCTTGATTCGTAGAGAAAGCGTCGGTGCACGTCCGGTTTGGTGTGCAGATCATCGTCAAAGTTGGCCGGCAGCTCAGTGAACCACTCTTCGTAGGGGAGTTCGAACGCCGGAAGCGGGTCATCGCGACCCCAGTCCCGCTTGGCGTGTCGGTCTCGCACCGACTCGAAATGAAGGGGATTGGACTCCTGATACCAGGGTTGGTCCATCGGATACCACATGACGTCATGAGGGTTCACCAAACCCACTGCGAGGAACCAGGGCTGATCTGAGGGCGCCGAGTTGCGGATCCAATCAGCAGCCGAAGTCGCTATCGGCCCGTCGAACTCCGTTCCACTTCCTGCCTGGCCCCAGAACGATTTGTCATTTCCTTCCCAGTCCGAGAAGCCGTAGGCGTCCATGTCTGGATACGCCTCGAAAGTGAGGTGCCATTTTCCCTTGTAGGCCGTGTAGTAGCCCTGCTCGCGAAAGATCTTGCCCAAGGTGTCCGCGTCAGTCCCCAGTTCGCCGTTGGCCGGCTCGATGCAGTTCTCGTTCACACCGTGGACGGGCATATAACCGCCAGTGAACAAGGTCCCGCGTGATGGAGAGCACGGCGAGGTGTGTGTGTAGTAGCGGGTGAACTCGAGGCCCTCATCGATGAGGCGCTGCCTGTTTGGGAGTTCCAGGCCGTTGGGAAGCCAGTCCCTCTGGCGCTCTTGATCCGCCAACAACAGGAGCACGTTTGGACGGTTCATGGAAGTTCTGCCTCCAACTGCCCATGGTCGTCCAGGGCGGCCAACGCTCTCAGCGCCATAGTCTCGGCTAGGAGTCGGGTCCGTGGCTCGTCCATGTCTCCGACAACCATAAGTGCGGCCGCGATCGTCAGGCCGTACCACATCGCCTCCTCATACCCGACCATTAGCTCGACGGGATCCAAGCCCGGTTGCAGCGTCCTCACGACATCCGCGTAGAGGTCCAGGAGCTCTTTCTCGTGGTTCCGCCTGTTCTCGATGGTGAGCGACTGGGAGATGAAATAGGCGAGGTCCCACGAAGCAGGTCCGACGCCTACCCCTTGCCAGTCGATGACGGTCACCGTGGTCCCATCAGGCGAAAACAACAGATTGTCGAGTCGAAGGTCCAGATGGATCAGGGTCGCCAGGCACCCGCGGCTATTAGCCAGCGCCTCGTCGAGTCGCCGTTCTAACAACTCCCCCGCAACCGAAATCTTCGGATCCGAACCGGGTCCGATCATCTCGGCGAGAGGGTTCCAGCCGTTGCGGACATGATCCCCCAGAGATCTACGACGATCCGGTGAACCCAAGGTGGGGAGCCACTCGAGGCCCTCGATCTCCGGGTCACCTGCCCATTTCGCATGAAGCGAGGCCATCTCCCGGATGACCAGCTTGGCTCGACCGGCGTCAATCCCGTTGAGTTGGTCCACCTCGACATCCGCCTCGATCGCCTCGAGGAGAAGCAGGAACTCTGCACTCTTGGCGTCGTACCAGGAGGCATATACGTCTGGCAGCCGCATCGGAGTGCGGTTCGCCAAAACGTCAAAGAAGCGCAACTCTCTCTCGTAGATGCCTACGGCCAGAGCCCGACTTCGCACCAGTTCCCGGGAGGAACTGAACTTCGCAACCACGCGAGGCGGGCCATGCGCTGCATCGCCATATCGGAGGTCGAGGAGAAAGAGCTCGCACAGCATTCCGCGGTCTAGGCCCAGTGGTTCGGCCTCGAAGTCCAGGATTTCGACCCCGAGAGCCCTGGAGAGCACCTCTGTGGTCAGGTCATTCAGGCTGACCGGAAACGGTGCAGAACCGATCATGAGAGAAGGCGCCGAAGGCTTGAGCCGCAAATCTGCGAGCGAGGTCGAAGCATTAGTTGTAGTTGATCAGGCGAAGGTCGCGCCTGCCCACCACGCCTCCATACGGGGTCGGACACCAAGGGACACCAGTTCGATGACTCCGATCGCTGGGGTTTCGAGATAGGCAAAATTTCCAAAGCTCTCAGAGGGTGGGCGCGCTGCTGCCAAAAGCGTCGCTCCATGATCCAGAAGGCCCTGTACTCGGACTGAAATGTCGTTGACCCATACCCCAAAGTGATGGATGCCCGACGTTTGCGAACTGTCCCAGATGCTCCCATCAGGTCCTTCGACCAGTTCGACGTGGACCGGCCCCTCCGTTGAGTAGACGAAACGAAGTGGAACAGAAAGTTGTCCTTCTTCGGGGGTCCAAACCGGCTGGTTGGGAACCTCGGCTGGCTCAGCCCAACTGATACCTAGAGTCGATCCCCAGTCCTTCATTGCCTGTGGAAGGTCGTCAACTAAGAAACCAAAATGGAAGATGTCCGCTGGGTCCACGAGGATGCCTTACGCCTCGGGACGGCGATCGATAGTTCTTGGGATACGTAGTAGCGCCACTCGGGAATCGGTCTCCCTCGACTGACGGAGGTGGTTCACGACGTCGTCAATTCGAGGTCAAGCCGTTTCAGCCCGCGGAGCATGAAGCTGGGTTGATACCGGATTTCGTTACCAGAACTTAGGGAGAAGGAATGGATCCGTCGGCTGAGCTCTTCCAACGCAACCGTGGTTTCAAGCCTGGAAAGGCTTGCCCCAAGGCAGAAATGGTTGCCTTTCCCAAAGGACAAGTGCTGCGAGAGGTTGTCCCGATTCGGCTCGAACGAGTCTCCATCGGGAAACAGCGTCTCGTCACGATTGGCGGACGCGTACATGATCACGACCCTGGAGCCAGCGGGGATACTTGTGCCTGCTACGTCAACATCACGTGTGGCAATCCGCCACATCCCCTGGGTGGGAGATGAAAGACGCAGGCTCTCTTCGGCAACCCGACCCGCCATCGTGGGGTCGGTCTGCAACTGATTCCAGACCTCTGGCCGCTCGCTGAGGAGGAGCATCGCCTCGGCTAGGAGCTTCGTCGTGGTCTCGTTCCCCGCGACGAGTATCTGCTGGAGGATGCTGAGAATCTCCTCGGTGGACAGCGGTTCGTCGGGCAGGTCAGGGTCCTCCTGTATGTCGATACGTGCTTGGACCAGGTTTGTCAGGATGTCTTCACGGGGTTCTGCACGCCGCTGATCCAACTGCTCGGCGAAGTAGTGCTGGAACTCGATGATTGATTTCTCACACTCGACCTGCTCATCGACTGTGAGTTCTCTCCCAGTGCCGGCAACCGCATCGTCGCTCCAACGCTTGAAGTCCTCCAGCCGATCACCGGGAACGTTGAGAGCCCGAGCAATGACGGCCACCGGAAGCGGTACCGCGAACTCCTCAACGAATTCACAACGACCAGTGGGAAGGAAACGGTCTATCAACTCATTGGTACGACTCCGGATGAACGGCTCGAGGTCAGCTATGGCACGTGAAGTGAAGGCACGGCTTACGAGTTTCCGATACCGGGTATGTTCCGGCGGGTCGACCGTCAAGAGGGTGTCCCGGCGGGGATAGGCCCCGTATTCCTCCTGTACCTCAATAAGTCGTTTGACTGCTTCCTTGCTCGGCGGAAGGCCAGAACGCCCGAACTTGGAAGAAAACGTCCCAGGGTCCATCAGGACCCGCATGACATCCTCATGTCTGCTGATCAGATAAAACTCGGTTCCTGCTGCTTCGGCGAGAAATACGGGACACGACTCGCGCATGGCCGCGTAGTACAGGTGGGGACACTGCTGGACTTCCGGGTCCAAGATGTCGAAGTCACCAAGGTCTGAATGGGCACCGGTCATGATCTGAGCTCCTCCATCTTTTGCACCTTTGGCGATAGCCCTGCGGCCACCAGAGTCATCGGCCGGCCAACCGTTCGACGATGGGCGCAAAGTCTTCGAGAACCGCTGCGCCAACAGTCACGTATGAGATGCCGTTGACCTCTCGCTGGCTCTCAAGCTGCTCCACGATCTCTTCGACAGAGCCGATAAGCACGTGGGGGTGGTCTCGCAGATCTTCACTCGCCACACCAACCCTCTGCGCTACAAGTTCTGTGTCTGATTGTGCGTTGTGAGTGACCGACGTGAAGTAGGCGCCTATCTCAAGCTCGAGGTCCCCGAATCGTTCTCCGGCTCCTTCTCTAACCCAGTCGATCTTCTTTGACGTCTGGTCTGAGCTGCCCGAACGCACGCCGTCGGAACCGATCCGGCCACTTGAGTTGTCGAAGTTCAGTGACACGATGTCAGCAATACGACCAGCGGCCTTGAGCACCCGTGGTGATCCACCACCCACCATGACGCGGGGACCATCCGGCTGGACCGAAGCGGGCACGGCCCGCATGTTTCTTGCAGTCACATGTGCTCCATGAAACGAAAGTTCCGCACCAGAGAAGAACTCCCGGGTGAACTCCACCGTTTCGATTAGGCGTTCAATCCGGACGCCAGGCGCTTCCATCGGGATCCCGAGTGCCTCGTATTCCGACCCAGCCCAACCAGCTCCGAAACCTGGCTCAAGACGACCATCTGAGAACAGGTCGATTGTGGCGAGCTCCTTGGCCAGTACCACGGGGTGGTGATAGTCGACACAGAGGACCCGACAGCCGATTCGGAGCGATTCCGTCACCCCTGCTGCTGCAGTCATTGCGGGTATGGCAGCAACCGTCTGGAGCGGGTGCCTGGCTTCCTCCAGGGCAAGACCAGGACCGAAGTAGTGGTCCGCGACGTGCAAAGTGGAATAACCCAAGTCTTCGACACGCCGCGCGGTGTCTAGCCATTCGGCCTTCGACGACGGCGCGTATGCCTGACAGGCGAAGCGAAAGGCCCTAGCCAACTCGAGAAGCCCCCGGAAGTTCCTCACATCTCATGTACATTTCTGCAAACTAACCAGTTGATTAGTTTGATGCCAAGGGGTTCCCCACTGTTTCGGGGGATGGGCAAGGAGCACGAAATGACCGAACCGGAAAGCGGAACCGATTATGTCGACAGCTACGAAGACGTGTCGAAGTTCCACCTAGACGACGATCGGGAAGCCGTACTGCTCTCTAAGCAAACCGAATGCACCTTTATGTGGACAACCACCGCAGGTGAACCGGTTGGGGTAATCATGAACTTCGTCTTCCACGAAGGACGGTTCTGGGTTACCTGTACTCGACGTCGGAAACGGGTACCCGCGGTGGAACGTAGGCCAAGAGTCGCCTTGGCGATCTCCAGCCGAGGCACCGACATCGGAATCAGCCAGACGGTGACCTACAAGGGCAACGCAAGAGTGTTGGATGATGCTGCAACTACCGGATGGTTCTACCCCGCCCTAGCTGCCAAAGTCCGACCGGAGACCAACGAGGCTCAGGCTGCGTTCGTTAAACACCTAGACAGCCCTGGTCGGGTCGTGATCGAAATCACTCCCGACCAGCGAATCGGATTCGACGCGGAAGAGATGTTCCGGGACTCACCCGCTGGACCGTCCCGCTCCTCAGTCTGAGGTCGTTGCCGGTTCGTCCCACCACGGTGAACGAAGCTTTCGTTTGTCGATCTTTCCCATGGTCGTCCGACCAAGATCCTCAACCAAGGTGACCGTACGCGGACATTTGTGATGTGAAAGCCGCTGCAAGCAGTACCCAAGAATCTCGCTCTCGTCTACCCGCTTTTCAGGATCCGACAAAACCACAAGGGCCTTGAGTTCCTCACCCATCTCGCGGTGCGGAACGCCGATACAGGCAACATCCGCTACGTCTGGGTGACCAATGAGTACCTGCTCGGCCTCAGCCGGGTAAAGGTTGACACCACCCGAGACGACCATGTCCGAAACGCGGTCACCAATGTAGACATAGCCGTCTCTGTCTATATGGCCAAGCTCACCAAGAGTGAAGACCCCTGGCTTTAGGTGTGCTGCGGCAGACTTAGCCGGATCGCCCGGATACACAACTCCGCGGCCAGTCGAGTCTTGGAAGAAGAGCCGACCCTCTGTCCCTGACGGGACCTCTTCGCCCTGATCGTCCACGACCAATGGAGTAAACGGTGGGACAGCCCGCCCAACAGAACCAGGGTGTTCAAGCCACTCCTCGCTCGTGATCGAGCAAGTAGTGCCTACCTCTGTCGCTCCGTATGCCTCCACAAAGACCGGGCCCCACCACTCGATCATGGCTCGCTTCACTTCAATCGGGCACTTCGATCCCGTGTGGACGACAAGCCGAATCGAGGACACGTCGTATTGCTCTCGAATCTTGGACGGGAGGTCGATGAGTCGAACAAAATGCGTCGGTACCATTAGCGTCGATTCGACCTGGTTGTCGCTGATGACACGCAGCGTCTCCTCAGCGTCAAACCGTCCTGTCACGATTGATGGCACCCCGGCCAACAGCGAGCGCATCCCACTCAGCGGGCCTGTGTGATACATCGGCCCGAGGACGAGGTGGGTCCCGAGTTTCGCGAACCTGTTCTCCCTCACGTTTTCAAGGTGTTCTCGAATTGTCGAACCCCCAGCGAACATGGTCGGAGGGAGCTCCGTTCCTTTAGGGACTCCGGTTGTACCTGAGGTGTACAACATGTTCGGTAGGGGACGCACATCATCAGGGGGCGGAGAATCCGAGCCGGATTCAAGCCACTCGTCCCAAGACAGAGCGCCTGAGGTCTCACAATCCCCCCACGCGACAACGGTCGATACCTCAGCAAGCCGCGCCGCCTCGACTGCCCACTCAACCGTTTCCGGCCCCGCGAAGACGACCTCTGTGCGCGAATCCCGGAGGATGTAGGCAACTTCTGAGGACGTGAGGTGAAAGTTCACCGGAACAGTCGACGCCCCACCAAACAAGCCAGCAAGATGGGCCATGGCTGTTTCACAGGAGTTCTCTGCAAATACGGCAACCCGCCGAGATGCCCCTAAGTCGGCCTGCAAAAGTGCGTTGGCGCACCGGTTGAGAACGAGATCGACTGCCGCCCATGTCAGCCTGGAGTCCGGGCCGACGATTGCAATCGATCCCGGTTCGAGGCCGAGTTCTTCGATGAAGTCCGGCACGACTAGCGGTCGTTCTGACCAGTCGCCGTCGAGACCTCAGGGCCGAGAGGGTCAACTATCGGAGTCGGCCCAGTTTCATCTTCGGCCCCAGAGGTTTGTCGATCGTGTAAGACCAGAGAGCGAACCGCGAAAAGCCATTGGCCATTGACCTTTAGGTATTCGTCGTCATAGTGAGCGACCATGAAACCGGAAGTGCCGTCATTCCGCTCGAAGTGTTCTTTGAAGTACCAACGACCGGAACCGGAACAACCGGACTGGTCAAGATCAACCGTGCCACTGTCGACGATCTGGACGACCTTCCGGAATCGCTGCATCTCCTTAGTCCAAAGACTCAAGATCTCGGCTCGGCCTTTGACTGCCCTTTCGGGCCCCAAGTCCCACGAAGCCTCTAGGGCAAAGGTGCTAGACCAGGCTTCCGAATCGCGATCGTTTACCGCATTGGCATAGCGGTGAACTAGGTCAGAGATTGCGTTATGACTTCGCAGATTCTCTGTCATCAAGTCACCTGCTGAGAATCGTGACCCCAGAAATGCCTGGTGCTCCGTAAACGTGTGTATAGGCCACTCGCGGGTCTCGCGGCACCTGCCGCGGTCCTGCATCTCCTCGGAGTTGCAGAACATTCTCGTACACCTGCCGGAGACCAGAAGCTCCAATAGGTTCACCGTTGGCAAGGCAACCACCGTCAGTATTGATCGGGAGCCGGCCATCGATCTCTGTCTCTCCATGAGCGATGATCCGTTCCTGCTCACCGTGTTGGCATAAGCCGTTCTCTGCCATGTGCATGACCTCTGCGCCCGACTCCGTGTCCTGCAGTTGGGCTAGATCCACATCTTCCGGACCGATCCCCGCCATTTCGAACGCAGTGCGCGACGCGTCGACGGTCGGGCCATCAGAACGCTCAATGGCAAGATGGGGAGCCGTTACCTCAAAAGAACCGAAACGTCGGGAACGGACGGCAGCTGCCCTGAGGAAGACGGGCCGAGCCGCCATCTTCCGAGCCCGCTTGGCGCTGGCAAGGACAATGGCCACGCCACCCTCGCCAGGCGAGCAAAACATGTACTGGGTCAACGGATAGGAAAGCATTTTCGAGCCCTTGATTTGGTCTGCAGACAATGGCTCGCGACGCCAAGCCATAGGGTTCATCGCTCCGTTTCTGTAGGCCTTCTCGGCTACTTGGACTAGAGCCGAATGGGTAACACCAAACTCGTGCATGTACCGGTTGATCTTCATCGCAAAGAACTGAGTGGTCAGGGCAAGGCCGGATCGCCCATACCATTCTCCGATTTCTGCAGTACTCGGGCGGAACGCGCCCCGTTCATGTTTATCGAAGCCGATCGCAATACCCAGGTCGAACATCCCTGATTCGATGGCGTTCCAGGCTGCGAACAGTGCTGAACCCCCGGTCGCGCAACCGTTCGAAACGTTGATGAACTGCAGGCCAGTCAACCCCAACTTTGAAACCATGAGGTCGGCGGCACCTGCTGACTTACTTCCACCAAAGGCGAACTGCATGTCCTGCCAGGTAAGACCTGAGTCGACCAAAGCTCTTCGGACGGCAACCACACCTTGGTCCATGCCCGAAAGCCCCTCATGACGGCCAAACTCATGCATCCCAATACCGACAATCGCTACTTCACTCATTGCTGGCATCCTTCGGAGCAAAGGCGAATGTCACGACCTCTTCGTCCAAGTCGTTGATCGTCAAGGGAACCAACACCAGTTTCATCGGCATTCCGATCCGGAGACGTGACGGGTCATTTTCGGTCAAGCGGGCCTCGACACGGAGTTCATCGGGCAGTTCCACATAACCAACGCCAAATGGTTCAAAGTCGTGCTCTTCGGCATCACCAACATAGGGCGGAGCCTTTGGCGGGTATCCCTGGATGGTCCATGTCCAAAGTTCACCCTCGGCGCCCAACTCGACCTGCTCTACTTCGGTTCCGCTGCACTTGGGACACCCGGTCTGATACGGAAAGACGTGGTTCTGGCAGTCAATGCACCGCCCACCGATAAGTCGGACGGTCTCTGCCGAACCGGAGAAGAGACCGTCTTGAACCGGTACCTGCTTCCTCATGTTCACTGCCTTCCAGTCCAGGGGGTGGTAGTTACGAAAGTAACCATACGATCAATTAGAGACCAACCTCACTGTTTGCCGATTTGGGGCGTTACATCATCCCCTGCCGGGTGGCCGGGCCTCAGGCCAGCGTGGCCCGGGCCACCAGGTCCATGCCAAAGGCAGTGAGGATGGCCAGGTAGAGAAGGCCGGTAGCCGCCATGACGGCCGAATACTGGCGTTCCCGGAGGGCCGCCCGGGTCAGGGCCACCAGTGCGATGGAGGTCACCGAGCACGCCGCCCAGAACCAGCCCAGAAGGCCGTTGTAGCCGTCGTCGATGGTGCCATTCAGTACTGAGCCCATACCGGTCGGCCATAGCAAGACAGCCAACTCGAACGGCCACACCACACCCGTCCACCGAACCAGTTCCAGCAATGGTCCCCGGGCCAGGCCGGGCTGCACGAGGTACCAGTGGCCCAGCAGCATGGCGTCGGTGACCGCTCCCAGGAACAGCGCCCCGACCAGGGTGCGTGCCACGGCTAGCAACGCCGGGTCTCCGGCGTCGAGGCCGCCCGCCACAAGGGCTATCAGGCCCAGGGCGGGCGCCACCAAGTCCAGGGCAGGCGGGAACTCCGACACCGAGTCGTCGAAGGTCCGCCGGTCCCGGTCGATACCAGTCATCTCGGCCACCCGGGTGGTCCGGCGCTCCTCGACCCCCCGCTGGCCGGCTACTCCGGCTCGGCGACGCAGTACCGAGATCACCAGGGCCACTGCGGTGGCGGTCACCATCCCCGCTCCAGCCACCTCGCGGACGGGCACCGGGTCCAGAGCTAGGCCTGCCGCTACCCCGCCCGCCGCTATCAGACCAAACGTGGTCCGCATCATCCAGCCGTAACCGATGCCTACTTCTCGGCGTCGGCTGGTCACCCACAGGAAGAACAGGCCCCCGGCCGCCCACTGGAGCAGCACGGTGGCCGCGTCGAGGTCGATCACCGGCGTACGCGAACTGTCGGACCGGTCAGCCCTCGACCACGGCCAGGCTGCGGTCGATCTGGTTCATAGCCACCGGGCCGTCGGCAGTAGCCACCACGATGTCCTCCAACCGGGCGCCCCACACGCCAGGCACGTAGATACCCGGTTCAACGGAGAAGGCGTGGCCGACAGCTAGCGGCAGTTCGTTGCCGGCCACGATGTTGGGGTGCTCGTGTGCCTCCACGCCGATGCCGTGACCGGTCCGGTGAACGAAGTGCTCACCGTGCCCGGCGTCGACGATGACCCGTCGGGCCGCCGCGTCGACGTCCTCACATGGGGTACCAACGGTGGCTTCTGCCACCCCGGCGGTCTGTGAGGCGTGCAGCACCCCGTAAAGCTCGGCGAACCCATCGGGAGGCGGGCCAATGTGGACGCACCGGGTGATGTCGGAGCAGTAGCCGACATCGCCCGGGCCGACCATGGTGCCGCCGATGTCGAACAGCACCCCCTCGCCGTCGCCGATGACCCGGCCCCCCGGCTCGTGGTGGGGGCTGGCCGCGTTAGGTCCCGAGGCCACGATCACGAAGTTGATCCGGTGGTGACCTTCGTCCAAGATCCGCCGCCCAATCTGGGCTGCCACGTCGGCCTCGGTCCTGCCGACCAGCGGGACCTGCCCGGCCTGGACGTCGGCCAAGATGCGGTCCACGGCGGCACCGGCCCGGCGCAGAGCCTCCACCTCGTCGGCATCCTTAACCATCCGTAGCGGCGCTGTGACCTCCGAGGCCCGGGTGAACGACAGGGTGGGACACGCTGTGCCGAGGTCGACTAGGAACCCGGCCCACATCTGGTCGCCGACGGCCGCCGTAGCCGCCCCGCCGACCAGGTCGACCACCCGGGCAATGGGATCCTCGCCGTCCCGCCAGGTGACTAGGTCAAACACCTCCGGACGCTCCACGACCCGCGGAGCCTCCAGGTGAGGCACCACCAGATGGACATCGCCGTCGCGGGGCACGACCAGCATGGTGAGGCGCTCCAGCGGCATGGCCTCATATCCGCAGAAATACGGCAGGTCGGCACCCACCGACAGGAGCAAAACGTCCACGCCCCGGTCGGCCATAGCCTCGCGGGCCCGATCGATGCGCTGGCTGAACACAGCGACAGGCTACGAGGACTGCGGCGGCCGGGCGGCGACGGGCTCAGCCCCCTCGGGCGGACAGGGACACGGCCACCGGGCCCGTCGCGGCGGACTCGGCGGCCTGGCGGGCGTGGTAGCTGGACCGGGTTAATGGTCCGGCCTCCACGTGGTCGATCCCCCGGGCTTCGCCGTACACCGCCCAACGGTCGAAAGTAGCCGGCTCCACCCAGCGCTCTACCGGAAGGTGGCTGGTGGTCGGCTGCAGATACTGACCGATGGTCACGATGTCGCAACCCACCGCGGTCAGGTCGGCTAGACAGCCCTCCACTTCATCGTCGGTCTCCCCGAGGCCGACGATGATCGACGACTTAGTAGTCAGGCCAGCCGCCTTCGCCCGGGCCAGCACCGACAGACTGCGGGCGTAAGACGCCGACGGCCGGACCCGCCGCTGCAGGCGGGCCACCGTCTCGACGTTGTGGCTCAGGACGTCAGGCCGGGCGTCAAAGACTGCCCTAAGAGCCTCAGGATCGCCCTTGCAGTCCGGGATCAACACCTCGACGGCCGTCCCCGGGTTGCGGTCCCGGACAGTGGTGATAGTGGCCGCGAAGGCCGACGCTCCGCCATCGTGCAGGTCGTCTCGGGCCACCGCGGTCACCACTGCGTGGCGCAGGCCCATCTCGGCCACCGCCTCAGCCACCCGGTGAGGCTCATCGAGATCCGGGGCGTCGGGCCGGCGGGTGTCAACCATGCAGAAGCCACAGGCCCGGGTACATCGCTCGCCGTTGATCATGAAGGTAGCCGTGCCGTCATTCCAGCAATCGAACACGTTGGGGCAGCCAGCCTCCTCGCACACCGTGGTGAGCCGACGGCTACGCATCACGGCCTTGAGGCGCAGGTAGTCGGGCCCCGTCTCCAGCGGCACCCTCATCCACTCGGGCTTACGACCCACCAGCGGACGGGCCCCAACCTCTCCACGCCGGCTAAAGACGCTCAGATCGTCTGCCCGGTAAGCCCATGCCACGTCGGCCCGGTCCAGTGGGCCAGCCGCCCACTGGTCGACGGCCCGGTCGACCACACGGTCGACGACCCGGCGCATCGGGACGTTGACCCCCTCGGCGGCCAGCGACGTGACCCCGTAACCGGTAATCCCGCAGGGAACCATGCGGTCGAAGTACGAAAGGTCGGGATCCACGTTGAGGGCGAAACCGTGCATGGTTCTGCTCCGGGTTAACTTCACCCCGATGGCCGCCACCTTCCGAGGTCGGGGACCTTCGGGTTCTACCCAGACCCCGGGGTACCGGTCCAGGCGGCCCACATCAACAAGGCCGAGGTCTCTGCAGACGTCGATAAGGAGGTCCTCCACCGAGCGCACGTAGGCCACCGTGTCGGCCATGCCACCGCCCCGCTTGCCGGGGAGGTGGAGAAGCGGATAGCCGACTAGCTGGCCGGGACCGTGGAAGGTGATATCACCGCCCCGGTCGGCCCGCTCAAGGTCTGCTCCCACCTCGTTGGGGGGAAGCAGCAGGTTGTCCAGAGAGGCCCGTACGCCGAGCGTGTAGACGGGATGGTGCTCGAGGAGGAGTAGATGGTCCTGCGGATGGTCGGCCGACCCGGCGGGGGCATGGATGCCCTGCTGGAGAGCCAGAGCGTCGCGATAGCGAACACGGCCCAACCATCGGACCCGGAACGGTCGGGAGTGAGAGTTGGAGGTCACGGTGCCACCACCACCTGCAGGGTGATGGCCACCAGTTCGGTGTCTGCCATGACTTAGCCGTGCAGCGGCCGGCCGGTGAGGGCCAGTACCGTCTCGCCAAACATCTCGCTGAGCGTCGGGTGTGGCTGGATAAACGCCGCTACCTCGTCCACCGTGAGCTCCCAGTTGACGGCCAGGTAGCCCTGTCCCAACTGCTCAGTCGCCCACGGTCCGACCAGGTGGACCCCCAAGATCCGCCCGGCGCGACCGGCGGGGTCCCGCTCGGCCACCACCTTCACCAGGCCATCTGTGTCGCCCAAGATTCGGGCCCGCCCATTACCGGCGAGCCGGTGACTGCTAACCACCACGTCGTGTCCGGCCTCTACGGCCGCTGCCTCAGTCAGGCCGGCAAACGCCACCTCGGGGTGGCTATAAATACACCACGGCACGGTTGTCGGGTCGAGAGGAACTGGCGCCTCGCCGAGAATGTCCTTCACCACAAACATCCCCTCGGCGAAGCCAACGTGGGCCAACTGCGGGGTGGCCACCACGTCTCCCGCTGCGTAGACGCCTGGCTCGCCGGTTCGGAGGCGGTCGTCAACCTGGATGAAGCCTCGATCGTCAACCACCACTCGGGTGTCAACTAGGCCTGCCGAATCACCCCGGGGTTGGCGGCCTACAGCCATCACGACCAGGTCGACCTCGACGGCCTCGTCGTTGCCGAACCGGACGGTGGTGGCGCCGCCGGCCGGGTCGTGGCCGTGAACGACCACCCCAGCGTGCACGGAGATCTGACGGCGGTGAAACGAGCGCCGGACGGCCCCGGCCACGTCGGTATCACAACCGGGGAGGATCTCCGGGAGAGCCTCTAGGAGGGTGATCGTCGAGCCATAGTCGGCCAGCATCGAGGCGAACTCGCAGCCGATGGCGCCGGCCCCGATCACCGCTACCCGGTCCGGTACCTCAAGCAGGGACAGCAACTCGTCGCTGGTGACGACCAGCGTCCCATCGACCTCGAAGCCGGGAATGGTGCGAGGCGTCGACCCGGTGGCCAGCACGATGTGGTCGGCAGCCGCCACGGTCGACCCGTTGGGACCGTCCACGGTGACGACATGGTCCGCGCCAAGGCGTCCCGTACCGTCGTAGACGGTGACGTCACGTCCGGCCAGCAGGGAACTCAGCCCGCCGGCCAGGCCGTCGATGACCTCCTGCTTGCGCTGCTGGCTAACCGCCAAGTCCACGACTGGCTTGTGGTCACCAGTCGACACGCCGAACTGGGAGGCGCCCCGGACGGTGCGCAGCACCGAGGCCGTCTCTAACAGTTCCTTGGCCGGGATGCAGCCGAGGTGGAGACAGGTCCCGCCAATCCGCCCCTCTTCGACGAGGCCCACGTCGAGGCCGGTCGCCGCCCCGTAGAGCGCCGCCGCATACCCCGCCGGGCCACCGCCCACCACCAGCAGGTCGTGACGGAGGGTCATAGCGCCACCACTACCTGCACGGTGAAGGCCACCAGTAGCGCCATCCCGCACACCAGGGCCGAGATGATCAGGACGCGGGTGCTCACGACGCCGACGGTACCCCGTAGGGTCGTGATATGACCCCGATCAGGACGGGCTTTCTGGCCGTCCTGGTGCTTGTAACGGGTGCCTGTGGCGGCGCAGTCGATACAACCGCCCCTGTTCCAATACCGGCCCCCACGACCGCCATGGAGGTGGCCGCCTCCGAGTTGGGGTCGGCGGCCGGCGTACGGGGCGCTGCGGTACCGGACGAGTTGGGGTTCGAGGCGGTACTGATTGGCGGCGGCATGCTCCACGGTGCTGATCTGGCCGGCCAGGACGTCCTGTTCTGGTTCTGGGCTCCTACCTGAGCGACGTGCCGTAGAGAGGCCTCGGCGGTCGCCGAGCTCAGCCGCCGACCGGACATCACGGTGGTCGGAGTGTCCACCATCGGCCCGGACGTTGACCCGGAGTGGTCAGCATCCATCCTCCGGGAGTGGGGCATCACCGGGTTCTCACACATTGCTGACGACGGGCGGGTGGGAGTCCTCTTCGATGTCTTCGGGACACCGGGCATGGCCGTGGTCACCGCGAGTGGCTCGGTGGCCTCCCGAACTGGTGACCCGGGACCGGGTGGTTATGACGACCTGATTCAGGCCGCCCGGGCGATGGACACTTAACCACCGCCGGCGCGGGCGCCCTCAACGGCCGACCCCGTATCCTGTCCTGACCCGACCCCTACGAGGAGTCCCGATGTCCGGGAAGACCCTGAGCCAAAAGGTCTGGGACCGTCACGTAGTGCGGTCGGCCGACGGCCAACCCGACTTGCTGTTCATCGACCTGCACTTGGTCCACGAGGTCACCTCCCCACAGGCCTTCGACGGTCTCCGCACGGCCGGACGGCGGGTCCGCCACCCGGAGTTGACGGTGGCCACTGAGGACCACAACGTGCCCACGGTCGACATTGACCAGCCCATCGCTGACCCGATCAGTCGCACCCAGGTCGAGGCCCTGCGGACCAACTGCGAGGAGTTCGGCGTGCCGCTCTACCCGATGGGTGATCCGGGGCAGGGCATCGTGCACGTCATCGGCCCCGAGAAGGGCCTGACCCTGCCCGGCATGACCGTGGTGTGCGGCGACAGCCACACCAGTACCCACGGGGCGTTCGGGGCGCTGGCCTTTGGCATCGGCACCAGTGAGGTGGAACACGTTTTGGCCACCCAAACTCTGCCCCAGCAGGTGCCCGGCACCCTGGCCGTCACCGTGGACGGCACCCTCCCCGAGGGCTCCACGGCCAAGGACGTGATTCTGGCGATCGTGGGCCGCCTGGGCACAGGTGGTGGGATCGGCTCGGTCATCGAGTACCGGGGCGAGGTGATCCGCAACCTTTCAATGGAGGGCCGGATGACTGTCTGCAACATGTCCATCGAGGCCGGGGCCAAGGCCGGCTTGATCGCCCCTGACGACACCACCTTCGAATACCTGGCTGGTCGCCCCCACGCCCCGTTTGGTGCCGACTGGGACGCCGCGGTGAACGATTGGCGGAGCCTGGCTACCGACGACGACGCCGTGTTCGACCGGGAGGTCGTCCTGGACGGTGCCGACATCGTCCCTCACGTGTCGTGGGGCACCAACCCCGGTCAGGTCATGCGCATGGACGGCACCGTGCCCGACCCCGGGTCGTTCGAGGATCCCAGCCAGGCCGAAGCCGCCCAGCGGGCCCTGGACTACATGGGACTGACCGCCGGAACCCCGATCCGCGACGTGGCCGTCGACACCGTGTTCATCGGCTCGTGCACCAACAGCCGCATCGAGGACCTCCGGGCCGCCGCTGAGGTGGCCGACGGTCGCCAGGTGGCCGACGGGATGCGCACGCTGGTCGTTCCCGGCTCCGGGGCGGTCAAAGCCCAAGCCGAGGCTGAGGGCCTCCCCGAGGTGTTCACCGCTGCCGGCTTCGACTGGCGGGAGCCCGGGTGCTCTATGTGCCTGGCCATGAACCCCGACAAGCTCACGGCCGGCGAACGCTGCGCCAGTACCAGCAACCGGAACTTCGAGGGCCGACAGGGACGGGGCGGGCGCACCCACCTGGTCTCCCCGGCCGTCGCCGCTGCCACGGCCATCGCCGGCACGTTCGCCACACCGGCCGACCTGGACTGAGGAGGACAACATGGACGCCGTCCAGATCGTCTCGGGCACCGCGCTGCCGCTCCGACGTTCCGACGTGGACACCGACCAGATCATCCCCAGCGACTGGCTGAAGCGCGTGGAGCGCACTGGCTTCGAGAAGGGTCTGTTCTCCGAGTGGCGCGACAACCGGGACTTTGTGCTCAACGATGAGCGCTACTCCGAGGCTGTGGTGCTGGTGGCCGGGCCCAACTTCGGCACCGGTTCGTCGCGCGAGCACGCCGTATGGGCCATCCAGCAGTACGGGTTCGGGGCCGTGGTCTCGCCGCGGTTCGCTGACATTTTCCGGAACAACTGCACCAAGAACGGCCTGGTGCCCGTGCAGGTAACGCCCGAGGTGGGTGCCGCCCTTCTGGACGCCGTCGAGGCCGACCCCGACCTGGTGGTCACCATCGATCTGGCCAACTTGACGCTGGAGGCCCCGGATGCCGGGATCTCCTGCACGTTCCCGATGGATGACGCCACACGTGAGCGCTATCTGGAGGGCCTGGACGACATCGGCATCTCGCTGCGTCACGAGGACGACATCACCGGCTACGAGTCAACCCGACCGTCCTGGCTACCCACCACGGGATGACCTCCGGGCGGCGGGTCCTGCGCAACGGCCTGGCGGTCACAGTGGTGAGCTTGGTGGTCGTCGGGTGCGGCACCGACCCGGCTGGGCTGGGCCGGTCGGGTAACCCGGTGGCACCCACCACGATGACGGTGGCCCCGTCGACCACCGGTCCGACGGCCACCGTGGCTCCCTCGACGACCGGGGTAGTCGACGTGTCGGGTACCGAGTTAACCGCTGGGCTGGTCCCGTTCACGGAATGTGACGAGTTGTTGCGTCACCTGCGGACGGAGGCCACTGAACGGGTCGGGCCCTACGGCCTAGGCGGTGGGTGGTTCGGCGGACCGGTCGTCATGGAAATGGCGACGATGGACGTGGCGATGGCCGCCCCGGCAGTCGGCATGGCCCGGTCCATGGAGGAAGGTGTCGACTACTCGGGTACCAACGTCCAGGAGGTCGGGATCGACGAACCCGACATCCTCAAGACCGACGGCCGGCGGATCGTGGTCGTCGAGGACGACTACCTCTACTACGTGGACGTGTCCGGTCCGGCGGCGGTGCTGACCGGCTCGCTGCGCCTGGAGGGCCACTGGAGCCGCGACCTGCTGCTGGCCGGGAGCCGGGCGTTCCTTATCGCCGACACCCATATCCCGGGCGACGGTGACACGGACGTCACGGCGCCTGCCCTGACCCGGCTCTCGCCGCCCGGCACCTGGACACCGCTGACCAGCGTGATCGAGGTGGACCTCTCCGATCCAGCCAACCTCCGCATCGTCGGTGTCCTGACCGTGCAGGGCCGGCACGTCAGCAGCCGGGTGGTGGGCGGGGCAGCCCGCGTCGTCGTGGTCTCCACGCCGAGCGAACTGCCGTTCGTCTACCCGGCCAGCCCGACCGGAGAGGAACGTGCCGAACGGTTCAACCGCGAGGTGGTGGCCGAGACCGTCCTGGCCGATTGGATGCCCGACTTTGTCCTCGAATCCGCTGGCACCACGGTGGCCGAAGGGTCACTGAACGCCTGCACCGACGTGTCTCACCCGGTGGACTTCGCCGGCTTCTCCACCCTGTCGGTCCTAACCGTGCCCCTCTACGAGCCGCTGGCCGCTCCGGCGACCACCGCCGTGCTGGCTGAGGGAACCACCGTCTACGCCGGGCACGAGAACCTGTACGTGACGACTAACGCCTGGGTCGATCCCGAGGAGATGCAAGACGAGTCCCTGATGCGGTGGTGGAACGACAACTGGGACACCGCCGTCCACCAGTTCGACGTCACCGACCCGACGGCCGCCACCTACACAGCCTCGGGTGAGGTTCCGGGACACCTCCTGAACCAGTTCTCGCTGTCCGAGCACGACGGTTACCTGAGGGTGGCCACCACCACCGGCGGCCCGTGGCGGTTCGACGAGGACGCCGAGTCGATGGTGACCGTGCTGGCCCGCAACGACGCGACCTTGGAGATAGTGGGCCAAGTGGGTGACATGGGCCGGGGCGAGCGGATCTTCGCCGTGCGCTACGTGGGCGACGTGGCCTACGTGGTGACCTTTCGCCAGACCGATCCCTTCTACACCGTGGACCTCTCGGACCCCACGGCGCCCACCGTGCGGGGCGAGTTGAAGATCACTGGGTTCAGCGGCTACCTGCACCCCGTCGGCCCCGATCGGGTGCTGGGCATTGGCCAGGAGGCCACCGACGAGGGCCGGACCACCGGCACCAAGGTCACCCTGTTTGATGTGTCGGACCTGGACGCGCCCCGCGACCTGGCCACCTGGACCCAGGGTGGCGGCCACAGCGGCGTGGAGTGGGACCACCGAGCCTTCCTGGCCTGGAAGGACCTGGCCGTTCTCCCCTTTAACGACTGGCAGGCCGAGGAGAACGGAGCGGTCGTCCTGCGGGTGGGCCATGACTCTCTCGACGAGGTGGGTCGTATCGACCACGCCGACGATCCGGGTACCGAGCCGGTGCCGCCGTGCCCCGAGGTGGACCCGGCCGAACTGGCCGACGAGGCGACACGCCTGGAGATGATGGGCGGCCCTGTGGTCATGTTTTGCGACCGGGGCGTGAAGGCCACCTTGAAGGGGCACTGGTGCGACCTGCTGCCTCGCGACGACGCCCACTGGTGGGCCGAGGAGTTCGGGGTCGACCCGGACGCCATTCCCGCCGACGTCGACGTGGTGGTCTGCTGGCCGGACGGCGGCTATGTGCAGCCCATCCAGCGCACGCTGGTCATCGGCACCGGCCTGTGGTCGTACTCCCGCCAGCGGCTACAGGAGAACGCCCTGGAGGACCTGGCCCGCCAACAGGTCGTCGACCTGGGCTGAGCCCGGTAAGGCCTCCAGCATGGTGAACGAACCGTGGACGACGGCCGGCATGGCCACATGCCTCACCGTCGATCCCGTCGTCGATGGTGAAGTCCAGAAGCGTCGGGAGGGATAACTCCCCGTACCCAGGGTCGGCAGTCTTCAGGTGCTGTCTCAGCCGATGTGGCCGGGACGGTCCACGGCGTTGGGGTCCTCACCAGACTCCCGGATCCGGGCGATTTTGTTGAGGGCCCCGATAAAGGCCCGTGCCGAAGCCTCTACCACGTCGGTAGACAGACCCCGACCGGAAACCTTGACACCGTCGTTGCTCTCGAAGGTGAGCGCCACGTCGGCCAGGGCGTCCACGCCACCGGTTACCGAGGTGACGTTGTAGTCGGTCATCCGACCCTCGACCCCGGTGGCCTGCTTGATGGCCGTGCAAGAGGCGTCCACCATCCCGTCGCCTTCGCAGGACACCGAGACCTCCTCGCCGTCCACTCGTATCACCAAGTCGGCCGACGGCGTGCTGACGCTGCCGCCCCGTACGTCCAGGCTCAAGAACTCGTAAGCGTGGTCGACCCTGCCGCCCACTTCCTCGATGGCCAGGGCCTCCAGGTCGGCATCACTGAGCTGCACCTTGCGGTCGGCCAACTCCTTGAACCGGGTAAAGGCCGCGTTGAGGGCATCGCCCTGGATGTCGTGGCCGAGTTTCTGGAGGGCGTCGCGGAAGGCGGCCCGACCCGAGTGCTTGCCCAACACCAGCTGGCTCTCGCCCTGGCCCACGGCCGCCGGGTCCATGATCTCGTAGGTGGTGCGCTCGTTCAGCACGCCGTGCTGGTGGATGCCTGCCTCGTGGGCGAAGGCGTTGCGCCCCACCACGGCCTTGTTGTACTGCACCGGGTAACCGGTGAGGCGGCTGACGATCCGGCTGGACTTCGCTAGCTCCTCGGTCCGGATGTCTACCTCGATGTCGGCGTAGGTGTCGGGCCGGGTGCGGATGGCCATGACGATCTCCTCCATGGCCGCGTTGCCAGCCCGCTCGCCGATGCCGTTGATGGTGCACTCCACTTGCCGGGCTCCGGCCTCAACGGCAGCCAGGGAGTTGGCCACGGCTAGGCCGAGGTCGTTGTGGCAGTGCGTGGAGAGCACGTAGTTGCCCGACACCCGCTCCCGGATGGCCCGGATGCGTGCCGCCCACTCCACCGGGGTGGCGAATCCCACGGTGTCCGGGATGTTCAGAGTTCCGGCCCCGGCGTCCACCGCGGCCTGCAGCACGTCGCACATGAAGTCGAAGTCGGAGCGCGATGCGTCCTCGGGGCTGAACTCGACGTCGTCGGTGTACTCCCGGGCCCGGGTGACCGCCGAGGCGGCCTCGGTCAGCACCTGGGCGGGGCTCATCTTGAGCTTGTGTTCCATGTGGGTGGGGCTGGTAGCGATGAAGGTGTGGATGCGTCGTTGGGCCGCCGGTTCGATGGCCTCCCAGCAGCGGTCGATGTCCTTGTGGGCGGTGCGGGAAAGCCCGCAGATGGTCGGTCCCTCTATGGACGAAGCAATGGCGTGGACGGCCTCGAAGTCGCCCTGGCTGGCGATGGGGAACCCGGCCTCGATGTAGTCGACGCCCAGGCGGGCCAGCTGATCGGCGATCTCCAGTTTCTCCCCAACGTCTAGGGAGATGCCCGGCGACTGCTCGCCGTCGCGGAGGGTGGTGTCGAAGATGATCACCCGATCGGTCTTCGTCTGCTCGCTCATGGCTGGTTCCGTTTCTGGTCTGGTCTGGTCTGGTTTGGTCTGGTGGGTGTGACGGTCTCGTTCCGGCTGCGGATCCCCTCCGGCGGACGGTTCCCGAAAACCGAAGAACCTCCTGGCCCAGTGGGCGCAGGAGGTTCGGGCGAACGCGTATGTGGGGCGTTCGCCCTAGGTCAGCAGCAGGAGGTCGAGGACGGGTTGCATTGGGAACCAGTGTAGACGACGTAGTCGGCTCGGCGACAACTCGTCGATCCTTGCCCGGCCTGTCGGGGCTGCTCAGGCGCCGCCGCCCTCCACGGCCAGGGGTGGAAGGTCGTCGGCGGGTTTGAACCCGAAGCTGTCGGCGAAGAAGGCCAGCTCGGCCTCTACGGCCCGAATCACGTTGGCCGCCTTCCGGAACCCGTGGCCCTCGTCCGGGAACTCGATGAGGGCGTACGGCACGCCTCGGTCGCGCAGAGCGTCGGCCATGGCGTGGGCCTGGGCGGGCGGCACCACGGCGTCCTCCGAGCCCTGGAGCAGCAGGAGGGGCGTGGACAGGCGATCCACGTGGTGAATGGGCGACCGCTCCCGGTAGACGGCTTCGTCCTCAGGCCAGCGGCCAACCAGGCGGTCCAGGTAGCGGGCCTCGAACTTGTGCGTGTCGGCGGCTAGGGCGGCCAGGTCGCCAATCCCGTACCGGCTGGCCCCGGCGGTGAACACGTCGTGGAAGGTCAGGGCGGCCAGCACGGTGAAGCCGCCGGCGCTGCCGCCCCGGATGGCCAGGCGGTCCGGGTCGACCCGGTCAGCGTCGGCCAGGTGGCGGGCCACGGCCACACAGTCCTCGACGTCCAGGATCCCCCATCCGGCATGCAGACGGTGCCGGTACTCCCGTCCGTAGCCGGTAGAACCCCGGTAGTCGACGTCGGCCACCGCAAATCCCCGGCTGGTCCAGTAGGTCACGGCCAGCTGCAGTTGGGTGCGCACCGAGCCGGTAGGGCCGCCGTGGACCAGCACCAGCAGCGGGGGGCGTTCGCCGGCTGGGCCCTCATGGTCGGGGCTGGTGGGCGGGTGGATGATGGCGTGGGCTACTTCGCCCCCCGTCGTCGGGAAGGTCACCGGTTCGGGGCGGGAAAACCAGGTGGGGTCCAGGCCCAGGTCGCGGGGTGCCCGCAGGGTGCGGACCCCGGATGGGTCGACTGCCACCACGGCCGGCTCGGTGGTCCACCCGGCAGCCACGGCGATGATCCCGTCCCCGTGGGCGGCCAGCGACCCTAGTGAGGTGGCCGGCCCGTCTCCCGACGGGACTGACACCTCGTCAACGGTGCCGTCGGGTCTCCGCACGGCTAGGCGATCGACGCCGCCCTCCCTGCGGACGAACCACAGGTCTCCGCCGACGAAGGCGTACCGGGACAGGCCGAACACCCACTGGGGGGTGGCCACCTCGGCCTCGCCGCCGGTCAGGGCCTCCAGGTCGCCGGTGTCGGGGTCCACCCGGTGCACGTGCCACCAGTCTCCCCGGTCGGTGACCACGTGCAACATCCCGTCAGACCGCCACTCGGGCTGGAAGAACGACTCGCCCCCGGCGGCTACGCACCGTGCATTGGACAAGGTGCACCCCTCGGTGTCGGCAACCAGGTCGGCCACCCACAGTTCGGTGTCGTCCCACGGCAGGTTGGGGTGGTTCCACCGAACCCAGGCCAGGCGGGTTCCGTCCGGGGAGACCCGGGGCCAGGCCACGAAGTCAGCGCCGGTGGCGAGCACGTCGACCCGCATCGACCCGTCGGTGGCTACGGCTACCAACTCGTTGGCCGGCTCGCCACCTGCCTGGTCGACTGGGTGGGCTTCGCGAACACACACGTACCAGCAACCGTCCGGTGTGGTCCGGCCGTCGGCGTAACGCAGGGCCCTGGGGGCGTCGGGCTCGGGGGTCAGTAGCACGGGACCACTGTCCGGCGTCCGGCGCACCAGCCGCTCGTGGGACCGGTCGGAATGAATGAGGACGCCGTTGGCCACCCACCAGGCCCCTCCGCCGTACTCGTGGACACCGGTCCGCACGTCGACGCCCGGCGGGACCATGTCGGCCACTGTGCCGTCGGGCGAACGCCGGACCACCACGGTCCGCCCACCCTCCTCGGGCCGGCCCTCGGCCCACCAAACATCCCGACCGTCGACCACCACCTCGGCTAGGCCGACCGCGCCGGCCACCAGGGACCCGGCGGTGATGGGCGACGCCCAGCTTCCGTAAGGCAGGACCCGGACCATGGTCCCGGTCAGGAGGTGAGCAGGTCACCCATGCGGGTGAGACCTTCGCCCAAGTCGTCGTCGCCCAGGGCGAACGACAGCCGGGCGTAGCCGGGGGCGCCAAAGGCCTCGCCGGGCACGATGGCTACCTTGGCCTCCTCCAGGATGATGGTCGCCAGCTCCGAGGTGGTGGTGGCCACCCGGCCACCGATCTTCCGCCCCAGGAAGGCCGTCAGGTCGGGAAAGGCGTAGAAGGCGCCCTGCGGGGTGAGTAGGTCCACACCGTCGATGGCCCGCAGCAGTTCGACCATCCGTCGGCGCCGGCGGTCGAACGAGGCCCGCATCTCCTCGACGGCGGTCAGATCTCCGGTAACGGCGGCCAGGGCGGCCCGCTGGGACACGTTGGCCACGTTGCTCGTGCCGTGCGACTGCAGGTTGCTGGCCGCCCGGATGAGGTCGGTTGGCCCGATCATCCACCCCACCCTCCAGCCGGTCATGGCGTATGTCTTGGCCACACCGTTGACGGCCACGAAGTGGTCGGCCAGCTCCGGGACCAGGGCTCGCATCGAGTGGTGGACGTGGTTGTCGTAGATCAGGTGCTCGTAGATTTCGTCGGCGATGACCCAAATGTCGTGTTCCACGGCCCACCGGCCGATGGCCTCCATCTCGTCGGCGGGGTAGACGGCACCGGTCGGGTTGGAGGGTGAGACGAACATCAGGGCTTTGGTAGCCGGAGTGCGGGCTGCTTCCAACTGGTCGACGGTGACCCGGAAGCCGGACGCCGTGTCGGTGGACAGGGGCACCGCCGTACCCCCAGCCAGGGCGATGGACTCCGGGTAGGTGGTCCAGTACGGGGCCGGGAGCAGCACCTCGTCGCCGGGGTTCAGCAGGGTGGCGCACGTGTTGTAGACGGCGTGCTTGCCGCCGTTGGTGACCAGCACCTCGGCCAGCTCGGGTCGCCAACCCGAGTCGCGTTCCGTCTTGTCGACCAGGGCCTCGCGGAGGTCGAGCAGGCCACTGGCCGGCGTGTACTTGTGGTTGGCCGGGTCCAGGCAGGCGGCGACCGCAGCCTCCACGATGTGGGTTGGGGTGGCGAAGTCCGGTTCGCCAGCGCCGAAGCCGATGACCGGCTCACCGGCCGCTTTCAGAGCCTTGGCCTTGGCGTCGACGGCCATGGTGGCCGACTCGGCGATGGCGCTGATGCGTCGGGACAGGCGTTCGGTGGACATGGGACTCCAGTCGGGGAACTCGGAAGATCCCCAGAAGCCTGCCACCGTCGCGGCCGATCGGCGACCGGATTAGGCGGTGTGGCCGTTGGGGCCGGCCCGGGCCCGGTCGTGGGGTGATGGTCACCCGGGGTGCCCGACGGGTCGACGAGGCGGCTCCGCGGTGGGTTCAGTCGCAGGCGGTGAAATAGGGCGCCAGGTAGGCCCGAGCCAGGTCGCCGTGGGCCTGGTGGGACAGCCCCTGGAAAGCGGTGCAGGCCAGGTCGGTCAACTCGGCGTCCCCGCAGCCCAGGTCGGCGGCCCGAGCGGCGAAGACGTCACGACGCAGCACGGGGTTCAGGTCGGCGAACGGCTGGCTGGGATGGTCGGTCTCCAGGTCGGCCAACGTCCGGTTGGCCAGCCTGTCTAGGACTTCCTCTGCGGTGGCCCGACCGGCGTCCACCAGTTCGGCACACGTTGTGGCGCGGACCGGGTCGGTGACCGGCTCCGACCCGCACGCCGGACCCGCCCCTGCGACCAGCACAAGGGCACAGGCCGATGTCCGCCACCACCCGAGCCGGTTTGCCGGGTCGCCGACGATCACGGCGACGACCGTACCGCCGGGAACCCTGGGAGCCCGGTCAGGCGGTGACCACGAGGGCCACCACCCCGAAGTGGGCGGCCACCGCCGTGGTGACCAGTGTGTGCCAGACCTCGTGGTAGCCGAACACCTCCGGGTACGGGTCCGGCCACCGGGCGCCGAGCATCAGGGCGCCGCCGCTGTATAGGAGCCCCTCCACCACCACCAGCAGGATGGCCAGCGGTTCGAGGCCGCGGAACAGGTCCGGCGCAACCACGATCGGCACCCAGCCCAGGGCCAGGAACAGGGAGTTCATCAGCCCCTTCGGAGGGTGGAAGGGCAACAGACGCAGGCCCACCCCGATGGCCGCCCCGATCCACACCGCCCACAGGAGCAGGGTGGCCGACCGACCCTCCAGGACACTCACCCCAATCGGGGTGGCGCTGGCCGCGATCAGCACGAAGATGGCCGCGTGGTCGAAGCGGAAGAGCCCCTCCCAGACCGGGATCGGCCACCGCCGCAGGTGAACCAGGCTGCTAGCCACGAACATGAGGAGGGCGCCAGCCACGAAGACCGCGGCCCCTACCCGGTCGCGACCCGCCGGGGCCGTCGACACCAGCCAACCACCAGCCACCACAGTGGCCGGGACGGCGACCCGGTGCATCACGCCGCGCCAGCGGGGTCGCGGCAGCACCAGAGAACGTTGGACGGAGGGAGAGACGCCCCCGAGGTCCGGCCTCGGGTCAGAAGGTGGCTCGACCCGGCTCACCCTGTCGAACTTAGACGGCGACTCCAGGGGCTCAGGTGACCAGCCGGACCACCGCGGTACCCGCCATGGCCACCAGGACCACCGCCACGAAGGGGGCCCGCCGCCACACGGCGATGGTGGCCAGGCCTACCCCGGCCACACGGGCGTCGATCACGAGGGCTGGCCCGTCAGCCACAGTCATCAGCACGATGATGGCCGAGAAGAGGGCAGGGGGCAGGAGCACGGTCACCGGTTCGAGGGCTGCTGCAAAGCGGGTGCCGGCCACCAGGCCGAGCAGCTTGAACGCGTAGGCGCCCCCGGAGATGACCAGTACAGCCGTCCAGCTCACGTCCCGTCTTCCCCGCCCGGTCCCGCCAGCCGGCTCCGTCGGATCCATAGCCCAGGCAACACGGCCAGGGCGGCCAGCAGCATGGGAACCCCAGCCGCAGTGGTCGGCACGGCCACCACCGCGATGGCCCCACCCCCCAGGGCAGCGGTCCACCCGGGCCGGGTTCGGACGTGGGGCACCAGCAGGGCCACGAATGCGGCCGGGAAGGCGGCGTCCAGCCCCAAGACGCCCGGGTCGTCGAACGTCCCGCCGAGGGCCACCCCGAGCAGTGTGCCGACGTTCCAGAAGGCGAACAGCCACAGGCCAGTGAACCAGAAGGCGTCCCGGGATCGTTCGGCGTCCGGTTGGACGCTGGCCACCGCCGTCGTCTCGTCGATCACGAAGTGGGCGGCCAGGGCCCGCCGCAGTGGCCCGTCTCGCAGTGACGGGGAGAGCACCGGTCCGTAGAGGGCATTGCGGGCCCCGACCAGCAGGGCGCTGCCTACGGCGGCCACCGTCGTCCCGCCGCCGGCCACTACCGACACGGCCGCGAACTGGGAGGCCCCGGTGAAGGTCAGTACCGAGAGCGCTGAGGCCTTCCCTAGTCCCAGGCCGGTGCTGTCAGCGAACACCCCGAAGGTGACGCCGATCAGGAAGCAGGCCGCAGCCAGTAGAAAGCCGTCGCGTCGGTGCGGCGGCATCCGCCGGGGGTTCAGCACGGCGGCCCCAGGCGATCGACTAGCCGGTCGATCAGGGTGGTCAGAGTGGCCGCGCAGGCGTCGAACTCCCCCTGGTCACCGGATGCCGGGTCCACGACCTCCTCCCACTCTTCGACCTCGACGGTGGCCAGAGCCATCGACGCCAGCCGTTCGGACAATGGACCGTCGGTCGGCAGGTGGCGGGCCAGGCGGGGCAGGGTGGCTGTGCGGCCGGCTACTTCCGGGAAGTGCCGTCGAACCCACGCCACCTGGCTGGGTTCCATGGCCACAACGAGGGTGGCCGAGGCGTCGTCCGGTCCGAACTGGCGGCTCCGGTGGTCGGGGTCGGACAGCCCGTGGTCGGCCAGCGCCTGGCGGGTCCGCTGGCTCATGGGCAGGCCCTCCAGGACCAGCGTGCCGGCACCCACCGCCCGGTAGCCAGGTGCACGGGCAGCGAACATGGCCCGAGCCATCACCGAGCGGGCAGCGTTGCCGGTGCACAGGAAGCAGATGGTGGGCCGGTCGGCGGTCACCCGTCGCCCTCCGTGGTCCCACCGGCGGCCTCCTGGGAACGCCGGGGGATGGACACGAAGAGCGCTTCGGCCTCGGCTGTGACGTCCTGGCCTCCGTCGGCCCTAGGGGCCAGGCAGCGGGCCCGAGCCACCAAGCGGCGACCGGAGTGACGGACCACCCGGGCCTCGAACCGCAGGTCGACGTCCAACGGGGTGGGCTGCCGGTATCGGATGGACAGGCGCCCGGTGACCACCGGTCCGGCGTCAACCAGGCTGGGAACCCCGCTCAGGACGTCGTCGAACAGTCCGGCCACGTAGCCGCCGTGGACCCGGGCTGGGGGACCCTCTCGGGACCGGTCTAGGAGGACCTCGCCGATGATCACCGGCTGGCCGTCGTCGTCGGTACCGGTGGTCACCCGCAGCGGTGGGGCCAGCGGGTTCCGGTCCCCCCGGAAGAGGCTGTGGTCGCCGGCTTCCTCTCGCAGGCGAACCGCGAGGTCGTCGTCGATCTCGTCGACGGGAACCTCGTACCACCGGCGGCGGTCGGGGGCCTCCAAGGCCCGACGGGCCGCCGCGACGTATTCGCGGGCCGCCTCTAGCGCCCCGGGGTCTGCTGCCGACCGGTTCACGGCGGCGATCAGGGACCGGACCTCGTCGGCCAGGTCCCACCCGGCACGGCGAGACGTCGCGCCGTCGGCGGGGAGGTCATCCATGGGGCTGCAGTCTGGCGGCTAGGGGAACGTGCGGCGCAGCCGGATGACCAGGTCAGGCGGAAAGGCCCAGTCGGGTGGCAATCCGACGGCGGTGCCAGCGTGCGTCGCCCCACGAGGCGGCCAGCACCCAGCCTCGCTTCAGCCACAGTTGGAGGTCGTACTCGATGGTGTAGCCGATGGCGCCGTGGCACTGGAGGGCTGACCGGCAGGCCCGGTCTACGGCGTCGGAGGCGGCAGCCTTGGCCATCGACGCGTCGACGGCCACCGACCCGCTCTCCTCCGGGCTCTCCCCCGCGGCCAGCGACCAGGCGGCCAGGTGGACGAGGGGCCGGGCGAACTCCAGGGCGATGGCCACTTCGGCGCAGTGGTGTTTGACGGCCTGGTTGGCCCCCACTGGCCTGCCGAACTGCTCCCGGTCGGCCACGTAGGCCACGGTCAGGTCTAGGAGTCGCTGGGCCACGCCGACGGCTTGGGCGGCGGCCGCCCAGGCGCCGCGGTCCACGCAACGGTCGACGACTGCCGAATCGTCGGACAGCAGCGTGTCGGGTGCCGGCGTCCAGTCCACGCTGGCCAGGCGGCGGGAACGGTCCACGCTCTCCTGTTCGACGCAGGCCAGCCGGTCGGCGGGTACGGCGTGGAGTGCACCGTCGGCGGCCAACAGGATCAGGTCGGCCTGTGCGGCAGCCGGGACAAGATCGTCGACAGGCGAGGCAACGGTCACGACCGCGTTGCCGGTGGCCGCCCGTCCAAGCCACTCCCCGACCAGCTTGTCTGAACCGTGGTCGCGGAGGAGGGGAACGGCAACCGCTGCGTGCTCGGCCACCGGCTCTGGACAGGCGGCACGGCCCAGTTCTTCCAGCAGGAGGACCAGGTCGACCTCATCCATGCCCAGCCCGTCGCACGACCCGGGAGCTGTGAGGCCCAGTACGCCGGTCGCCGCCAACGTGTCCCACAGGCCGTCGACCCAACCGGCAGGGTCGTCCCAGGAGGCCCGCACGGCTTCTGGCGGGCAGGTGCCGTCCAGGATGTCGCGGAGGGTCTCAGCGAACAGGCGCTGGTCGTCGGAGAAGGTGGCGTCCATGGTCGGGTCGGTCACTTCCGGGGCAGGCCGAGGACTCGCTCGGCGATGATGTTGCGCTGGATCTCGTTGGTGCCGGCGTAGATCGGGCCGGACAGGGCGAACAGGTAGCCCGACATCCACGAACCACCGTCCACGGCGGCTGGGGCGCCGGCCACTAGTTCGGCCCGGTCGCCGAGCAGTCGCAGTGCCGTGGCGTGGAGTTCCACGTCCAGTTCCGACCAGAACACCTTCATCATTGAGGAGGCTGATCCCAGGTCGCCGCCGCTGGCCAGCCGGGCCGCCGTGGCGTAGGTATGCCATCGGTAGGCTCGGGCCCCGACCCAGGCCCGGACCACCTCGTCAACCAGGTCGGAGTCGGTCGAGCCATCCCCTACTAGTTCCCGGTAGAGGTCGGCTAGACGGTCGGCAGCAGCCAGGAAGCGTCCGGGGGCCCGCAGGTTCAGGCCCCGTTCGCTAGACGTGGTGGCCATGGCCACGTTCCAGCCCTGGCCCTCGTCGCCCAGCAGGTTGGACTCGTGCACCCGGCACTGATCGAAGAACAGCTCGGCGAACGCCGGCTCGCCGTCCAGCCGGCCCACCGGGCGGCGGTCCAAGCCCTCGGAGTCCGCCGGAACCAGCAGGTATGACAGGCCGCGGTGGCGCTCGGCCGACTGGTCGGTCCGCACGATGCAGAACAGCCAGTCGGCCCAGGCCCCCCGAGAACACCAGGTCTTTTGGCCGTCCAGGACGAACCACTCGCCGTCGCGGATGCCCCTGGTAGCGATGGCCGCCAGGTCGCTGCCGGCGTTGGGCTCCGACCACCCCTGGGCCCAGATCTCTTCTCCGGAGGCCATGCGGGGCAGGAAGCGGTCCTTCTGGGCTTCGGTGCCGAAGGCAAACAGGGTTGGGCCGAGCAGCGAGATGCCGTTGTTGTTGACCCGGCCTGGGGCTCCCGACCGGTAGTACTCCTCCTCGAAGATCAGCCACTCCACCAGGCCGACGTCGCGGCCGCCGTAGGCCTCGGGCCAGGACACCACCGACCACCGGGCCTCGTGCAGTTCCCGTTCCCACTGGCGGTGCCGTTCGAAGCCCTCCGGCGTGTCCATCGGGGGGAGCGGCTCGGCCGGGAGGTTGTCGGCTAGCCACCCACGGACCTCATCGCGGAAGGCCTCCTGGGATGGGCTGAATCGGAGGTCCACCGACTAGCCGCCGTCAGGGTCGGGAGCGCACAGGCGGTCGAGGGCCTCGGTGGCCCCGGCCACCATGCGGTCGATCAGTTCGGCACAACTGGGAAGGTCGTCGATAGCGCCGACACCCTGCCCGGTGGGCAGGATTCCTACCTCGGGGTGGCCGTCAACCATGGTGGCCCGGGTGAGCATCGGGGCGTTGGCGGCCATGGCCACCTGGCTCCAGGTCAGGTCGCCTCCCCGCTTCATCCGTAGGCCCTCGGCCAGTAGGTCACGGAGGGACGTCCCGGTCAGCCGGCGGAAGCGCAGGGCGTTGGCCGCTGCCCGAGGGAAGGCCAGCAGGCGGGCCCGCTCCAGCCTGGCCACCATGTCGGTGGCCACCACCCGCTGCGGGGCACCGTCGATGGCCCGTGTAACCACGGTGCCGGTTACCGGGGTAGCCAGGTAGAGGGCCTTGACGGCGTCTGGGACGTCGCTGTCGCTGGTCAGCAGGAAGCGGGTCCCCATGGCGACTCCGGAGGCGCCCCAAGCTAGGGCGGCGGCCAGGCCGCGGCCGTCTGTGATGCCGCCGGCGGCGATGACCGGAACGTCCACGGCGTCCAACACCTGGGGGACGAGCACGGCGGTGGGCACCACACCGGTGTGACCTCCTCCCTCGGCGCCCTGAGCCAGCACGGCGTCCACGCCCCACTCGGCCACCTTCTCGGCGTGGCGTCGGGCGCCGACAGTGGGGACAACTATCACGCCGGCCGACCGCAGACGTTCCACGGTGTCCCGACCGGGGGCCTGGGCAAACGAGGCCACCCGCACCTCGGCGGCAACGAGGTGCTCGACCCGTCGGTCGATGTCGCCGGCGTCGGCCCGGAGGTTGACGCCGAACGGAGCGTCGGTGGCCTCCCGGACCTCGTCGATGGCGGCGACCATCTGGTCGAAGGTCATCGGGACGGCAGCGATGATCCCCAGGCCGCCGGCCCGGGCGGTGGCTGCGGTAAGCCGGGAGCCGGACACCCAACCCATGCCGGTCTGGATGATCGGGTACCGGACGCCCACCAGGTCGCAGAACGCGGTGTGGAGGCGCCGGTCGGCGGTGCCGGGGGTCGTGGTGGACACCGTGGCCTCAGTTGCCGAACTCGGCCTTGCGTAGACCATGGGGATCGATGACTTCCCGGATGAGGCGGAGCTCCTCGTCGGTAGGTAGGCGGGTCTGACCGACCTCGTCACCGACGACCAGCTCGAACCCGGTGGCCTCCACCACATGGTCCACGGTGACGTCGGGGTGCACGGATACGAGCTGCATCCGCTTCTCATCGTTGGCAAAATCGAAAACACCCAGGTTGGACACCACCCGCCGGATCTCGTGCCTGTCCCGCACGGCGGCCGACAGGCCGGCCACCCGGTCGTAACCCGGCCCGGACACCACGTCGACCTCGGGAACGAAGGTCCGGGTGGAGTGGTTGGGCACCCAGTAGGTGGTGGCGTGATTGACCAGGTTCCCTGGGGCACCGCGTAGGCCCAGCAACTGGGCCTTGGGCTTTCGCCAGTCTCCGATTGCAGCCAGGTTCTGGTTACCGCGGGCGTCGATCTGGCTGGCCCCCATGACAATGTGGCGGCGGCCCGACCACACCACGTCGAAGATGTCTCGGTAGGGCATCCAAGCCTCGACCAGCCGCTCGGCGTCTGGGTCTCCTACCGGCAGGGTGTTGGCGGCCAGTACGGAGATCGTGTCGGTCATGACCATGTCGGGCTCGAAGGTGGCCCGGGCCAGGCGTCCGCCAATGATCGGCGTGGTACCGATGGGGTTGCAGAGAATCTCGCCGTCGCCCCGGAAGGCCTCAGCGATGGCCACCGCACAGATCTCGTCGATGGCGACCGGGCTCACGACTCGCTCCCCTCGTCGGACCGGGCGTCCACCCGGGCCAGGTACTCGTCGTGGCTGGGGGCCTCCACGTAGTACTCCCGGAAGGCCTCCCAGGCCTCGGGGTCGCGTGCGGTAGCCGCGTACTCCCGTTGGAAGGCCTCGTCTCTCCCGTAGTCGGGTGGGCACTCGGTGAAGTGGGCGCCCCGGGGGGCCTCCACCACGCCGTCCACGAAGATTCGGGGGATCTTCAGGGTGTGGACTGTGCCCTCGTCGAGGAGGTTCTCGGTGGGCACCACCTTCTCGCACGACAGGTAGGTCCGGCTGGCCGCCTTGGCGAACAGGTCGTCGAAGTAAAGGTCGGGTCCAAGAAACTGGCCGTTGCCGGCGGCGTCGGCCCGGTTCATGTGCACCAGGGCGGCGTCCAGGCGAAAGGCCGGGATGGCCACAAGTTCCTCGTGGTCGCCACCCTCGTCCGGGTACGGGGAGGCCACGGTCCGCAGTTCCGGGTTCATGGTCAGCATGTCGCTGCCCAGACCGGCCCGGGTCGGGTAGAAGGGCACGCGGTGGGCGGCAGCCAGGAGCCCCAGGTAGAAGGCTCCTTCGTCCAGTTCGGTGAACTCGATGGTCGCCTGCTGGCGGGCGTTGCGGAAGTGGGGTTCGAGGGGGATCGAGTCCAGGGAGACGAAGCCATAGACGGCCCGGCGAACCTTGCCCAGTGCGCATAGGACCCCGACGTCGGGCCCGCCGTAGGTGACGATGGTCAGGTCCTCCAGGTTGGAGCGGGCGATGGCCCGGACCAGCGACATGGGCTTCCGACGGGATCCCCAGCCACCGATCCCGATGGTCATCCCACTCTCCAGCTGGGCGACGACGTCGTCCTCGGTCATCAACTTGTCCGGCACGGGCCCGACGGTAGGGCAGGCTGGACCCGACGGCTAGTCCTGACGGTGTGTCAGAAATGGGCATCGGTCACGGCTCCGATGGCCCGGGACCCGGCGACGGCCCCTGCGCAGCGTCGGCGGTAGCGTGCGGTCCGTGAGTAGGACGTCGGATCCACTGGACTTCACCGGCCGAACGGTCGTAGTGACCGGGGGGACTCGGGGATTAGGCCGGGTCATCGTCCGGACCTTTCTGGACGCCGGAGCCGACGTCGTCACCTGTGCACGGTCGGCTCCCGACGAACCGGTGGAATCGACCGATGGGTCGCGAACGGCGGCCTTCGTCGAGGCCGACGTCCGGGACCCCGACCTGGTGGCAGGCGTGGTAGCTACCGCGGTGGAACAGACCGGACGGGTCGACGTTCTGGTCAACAACGCTGGAGGGGCGCCACCGGCCGACTCGGCCACCGTCTCGCCGCGTTTCAATGAGAAGATCCTGGCCCTCAACCTGACCGCCCCGATGACGGCCTCCCAAGCTGTCTACCCCGTGATGTCCGTCCAGGATGGGGGCGGGGTGATTCTCAATATCTCCTCGGTGAGCGGCGGTCGGCCTAATCCCCTGGGTGTTGCCTACGGCGCCGCCAAGGCGGGCCTCGAGAACATGACCCGGACCCTGGCCCACGAGTGGGGCCCGGCCATCCGGGTGGTAGCGGTAACCGTGGGGATGATCGTGACCGAAGAGGCGGGAGCCTTCTACGGCGGCGAGGAGCGCCGCCGCGCCATCGCAGCCAACCTGGCCGCCAGGAGGCTCGGCAACCCGTCGGACGTAGCCGACATGTGCCTGGTCCTGGCCTCCCCCTTGGCCCGGTGGGTCACCGGAACCAGCGTGGAGGTCCACGGTGGCGGCGAGGGCCCCGCCTATCTGGACGCCGGAAGCGCTGACCCGGGTCTCGCCGGCGACTAGGACGGTCCCGGCCCCGTGCCCACCATCCGGAGTTGGCGGTCGCCGAAGGTTGAGGTCCGCGACGGCTCGGTAGCCGGCCTCGGGGTCTTTGCCCGCGAGCCCGTCGCCGCCGGGGAGATCGTGGCTGTCAAGGCCGGGCACATCGTCCACCGCGACGAGGTGGTCCGGCTTACCGCCGAGATCGGCGACCAGAGCCTCCAGATTCACGACGACCTGTACCTCTCGCCCCGGACAGCCGACGAGGTCGACGAGACGTCGATCCGGATCAACCATTCGTGTAACGCCAACGTGGGGTTCCGGGGCCAGGTCCTCTACGTGGCCATTCGCGACATCGAGGTCAACGAGGAACTGTGTCACGACTACGCCATGGACCGTACCGACGACTACCGCCTGGAGTGTGCGTGCGGCACGTTGTCCTGTCGGGGCACGGTGACCGGAGAGGACTGGAGGCTGCCTGAAGTGCAGGCCCGGTATGAGGGGTTCTTCGTGGAGTACGTCGCCGACAAGATCCGGCGGGCGGCCGCCGACTAGGCCCCCGGCCCCGGTCGTTCAGCGGCCGGTGTCCTCTCCCATCTCGGCCAGGGCGTCGCGCAGCGCCTCCCGGAGCCGCCGGGCAATGCCGGGCGAGAGGTGACCCACCAGGCCCTGTCCTGCCCGGCCCACCTCCTCCACGGTCAGCAAAACCCGGGGCCGGGCGTCGGCGTAGTCGTCGCTGATCCCCACCGCCCACGAGATGGGCGTGAGTTCGTCCTCCTCGTAGTCCGGTGGGTAGTCGGCGGCCTCGAAGGGGTAGTCATCGATGGAGCGACGCATGCGGGAAGTCTGACCCGTGGCCGGCCACCGGCCCCGGATCCACGAATCCCGACTATTCCGATCATATTTTGGTTGAATAGGCCAACTGCCGCCGGTAGGTTTAACCCTAATCCCGACTAGACCTATCAGGTTTCACCGAACCCCTCCCCGTATGAACGCCACCCCGTACCCCGTGAACCTCGATCTCCGGGGCCGCCGCGCCCTGGTGGTGGGCGGGGGCTCCGTGGCGGCCCGCAAGGTCGCTGGCCTTCTGGCCTCCGGCGCCCAGGTCACCGTGGTCGCCCCCGAAGCGGTCGACGAGATCGCCGACGACCACCGGGTCCGGTGGCACCAGCGCCCCTACCGTCGCGGCGAGGTCACCTCGTACCGCCTAGCCGTGACGGCCACTGGACACGAGGCCGTGGACCAGCAGGTCTACTGGGACGCCGAGGCGGCCGACGTGTGGCTGAACAGCGCCGACGACCCCGCCCACTGCTCGTTCACCCTGCCCGCTGTGAGCAGGCGCGACGACCTGCAGGTGGCCGTGTCGACCAATGGCCGCAGCCCGGCCGTAGCCGCCTGGCTCCGCCGCACCATCGACAGCGCCATCGGACCAGAGCACGGGACCGTGCTGGCTCTAGCGACCGAGGTCCGGGCCGAACTCCGGGAGTCCACCGGCACCAGCGAGTCGCCCGCCTGGGTCGACGCCCTGGACGACGACCTGCTGGACCTCGTGCGGGCTGGCGACCGGGACGGTGCTCGGGCACGCCTACGCACCGCCTTGGGTCTCGACGGCCCACTGGTCGACGGAGCGTCGCGATGACCGTCCACTTGGTGGGCGCCGGCCCCGGCGATCCGGAACTGCTGACCGTACGGGCCATGCGCTTACTGGAATCCGCCGACGTGGTCGTCCATGACCGCCTGGTGGATCCCCGGATCCTGGACCTGGTTGCCCCGTGGGCCGAGGTCATCGACGTAGGCAAGCGTCCCGGCGGCCCGGCCGACGCCCAGGCCCGTATACACGAGATGCTGGTCGAGGCGTCACGCAGGGTCGACACCGTGGTTCGCCTCAAGGGCGGCGACCCGTTCGTGTTCGGACGGGGCGGCGAGGAGGCCGTAGCACTGCGACGGGCCGGCGTAGATGTGGCCGTCGTCCCTGGCATTACTTCGGCAGTCGCCGGTCCGGCCGCTGCCGGCATCCCGGTCACCATGCGGGGCCACGCCAGTGGCTTCACCGTGGTCACTGGCCATGAGGACCCCGCGGCGGCCCGCCATTTGGACTGGGACGCCCTGGCCCGGCTGGGCACCACGCTGGTCGTCCTGATGGGGGCTTCGCGTGCCGGGGCCATCGCCGAACGGCTACTGGCCGCCGGCATGGACCCCGACACCCCGGTGGCCGCCATTCAGTCGGCCACCACCCAGGCCCAGCACACCCTTCGCACCACCCTGTCCGACCTGGACGGTCGACCGGTCGACGCGCCCGCTGTTCTGGTGGTCGGGTCGGTGGCTGCGCTCGACGTAACCGACGAGGCCCGACTGGACCGCCTGGTTGCCGACCTTGCTCTCGCCGAACCCCCTGCCCGCTGACCTGACTGACCCTGGAGAGCCGACCATGACCCAGCTCACCGACCCCACCGAGGTCTCCCCCATCAATCCCGAGATGGCGGCCGACATCACCAAGTTCGAGGAGATGCTCGCCGACTACCAGGCCGGACGCGTCCCCGAGGATGTGTTCCGCGTCTTCCGGCTGAACAACGGCATCTACGGCCAGCGCCAGGGTGGTACCAACCAGATGGTCCGGGTCAAGGTCCCGTACGGCGCCATGACCGCCGGCCAGCTGGACCTGCTGGCCGACGTGGTCGACGAGCACAGTCGCGGCTGGGGCCACATAACGACCCGACAGAACATCCAGTTCCATTTCGTGGAGCTGGCTGAGATCCCCACCGTGATGCGCAAACTGGCCGAGGTCGGCCTGACCACCCGGGAGGCCTGCGGCGACACGGTGCGCAACGTGCAGGGCTGCCACCTGGCCGGCGCCTGCCCCCTCGAGATCCTGGACGTCACGCCGTGGGCCGAGGCGGCCTACCGGCACTTCGTCCGTAACCCGCTGGCCCAGCGCCTACCCCGGAAGTTCAAGATCAACTTCTCAGGCTGTGACACCGACTGCGGCCAGGCCATGTTCAACGACGTCGGGGTGGTGGCCGCCACACGCACGTTTGACGACGGCAGCGTGGAACGGGGCTTTCGGGTGTACATCGCCGGCGGCCTGGGCACCACCCCGTTCCCGGCCCTCGCTCTGGAGGACTTCACCGCCCGCGAGGACCTGCTTGCCACCATTGAGTCGGTGCTCCGGGTGTTCGAGCAGACCGGCAACCGGGACAACAAGCTGCGGGCCCGTCTCAAGTGGGTCGTTGACCAGTTGGGCATCGACGAGGTTCGACGCCGGGTGGTCGCCACCCGCAAGCTGCTGCCCGCCTCGGCCTCCTGGCCGGGCGGCGTACCGCCCGTGGTCTCCGAATGGGGCGACGATCCGGCCGGTGTGGCCGACGGCGTCACCCCGACGGCTATGGGCCAGGGGACTCCGGTAACCCTGGGCGCCAAGGACGACTACGACCGCTGGATGGAGGCCAACGTGGTTCGAGGGGCCGCCAACGGCACCGTCTCGGCGTACGCCTGGTGCGAGTTGGGCGACGTCACCTCGAATCAGTTCCGGGCCGTGGCCGCCATGGTCCGGGATCTAGACGTGGACGTCCGGGTTACCAACCGACAGAACCTGGTGCTGCGGGACCTCACCGAGGACCAGCTCCCGGTGCTCTACGAGCGACTGGTGGCCGCCGACATGGCCCAACCGGGCGCCGAGCTGTCCCGGGACGTTGTGGCTTGCCCCGGTGCCGATACATGCAACCTGGCCGTTACCCAAAGCCGGGGCCTAGCCAGTGCTATCGGCGCCGCCCTCGACGAGGCCGGCCTGGCCGAGGTGGGCGGGGTCAGGATGAACATCTCGGGCTGCACCAATAGCTGCGGACAGCACCACGCAGCCGACATCGGCTTCTTCGGAGCCGAACGCCGGGCCCACGGCCAGCCCGCTCCCGGATACCAGATGCTGTTGGGCGGCTACGTCGGCCAGGAGCAGATCCACTTTGGTCAGAAGGCGCTGCGCCTGCCGGCTAAGAACGCCGCCGAGGCCACGGTTCGGGTCGTCCGCCGGTTCGCCGGCGAGCGGCAGGCCGGCGAACGCTTCGTGGACTGGCTGGAACGGTCTGGTGGTGCCAAGGAGGTGGCTGTCGACCTCAAGGACCTGGACGAATTCCCCACCCCGGACGAGGCGCCCGAGTTCTACGTGGACTACGACGAGACTGGCCCCTACGTGGCCGAGATCGGCGAGTCGGAGTGCGCCACCTGACGCTGGGTGGCCGGGCCGGTGTCACCCTGTAGGCCCGCCCATCGGGCAGGATCGGGTCGTGGCCCCCACCTACCGCACCGAGGACCCTCCTCCCTACGGGGAGGTTGAGCAGGTCTCGCCCCTGGTTCGACGGGTCGTGGCCCGGAACCCGTCGCCGTTCACCTACCACGGCACGGGCACGTTTCTCGTGGGCCCGCCGTCGGGCGGCGAGGTGGCAATTATCGATCCGGGGCCCGACGACGACGACCACGTGGCCGCCGTGCTGCGGGCCACAGAAGGCCAGCGGGTAAGCCACCTGCTGGTCACTCACACCCACCCCGATCACTCCCCCGCGACGGCCGCCGTGCGGGAGGCCACTGGCGCCCCCGCCTACGGGTTCGGACCCCACCCGGAGGAGGCCGTTCGGGCCCACGAGGAACGGGTCCGCCGGGCCCTGGAGGCCGACCAGGAGCCGGAGTCAGAGGACGGCGAGGGCTCCGGAGACCTTGACTTCGTGCCTGACGTGGCGACCGTCGACGGCGACGTGATCGTCGGCGATGGTTTCACCTTCGAGGCCTTGCACACCCCCGGGCATATCTCCAACCACCTGTGCTTCGCCCTCCGGGAGGAGGCCACGCTGTTCACCGGCGACCACGTGATGGGCTGGTCAACTTCGGTGATTCCGGCCCCCGACGGCGACCTGAACGACTACCTGGCCAATCTGCGTCGGCTCCTGCACCGGAGTGAGACGACCTATCGCCCAACCCACGGCCCTGCCATCACTGATCCGGTGCCCTACGTGGCGGCCCTCGTGGAGCACCGGGAGATGCGGGAGCGCCAGATCGTCGACGCTCTGGCCGACGGCCCCCGGGACATCACCTCGTTGGTGGCCGAGATGTACGCCGACGTGGACGAGAAGCTGCACTTGGCGGCCGGCGCCTCGGTGTACGCCCACCTGCTGGCCCTGTCGCGGTCGGGGCGGGCCGAGAGGCTGGCCGACGACGACTCGGACTGGAAGTCCGACTGGCGGCTCGTCTGAGCTCAATGAGCCAGATCAGGGGTGCTGGCTGGAGACCGACACCACCTCGCCGGTCATGTACGACGAGTAGTCGCTAGCCAAGAACACCACCACGTTGGCCACCTCCCACGGTTCGGCGGCCCGGCCGAACGCCTCGCCGTCGACCAGCGACGCCAGGAGTTCCTCGCTGCTGGTCCGGGCCAGGAAGGGGTGCATGGCCAGGCTGGGCGACACGCAGTTGATCCGGATACCCAAGCCTGCGGCTTCCACGGCCGAGCACCGGGTTAGGGCCATCACGCCGGCCTTGGCCGCCGCGTAGTGGGTCTGTCCGGCCTGGGCCCTCCAGCCGACCACCGAGGCATTGTTCACGATCACGCCGTGGCCCTGGGCCTCCATGATCCGTAGGGCAGCCCGGGTGCACCGCATGGTGCCGGTCAGGGTGATGTCTAGGACCCGGTCCCACTCCTCGTCGTCCATGTCGACGAGGCGAGTGTCGCCCCCTAGGCCGGCGTTGTTGACCAGCACGTCGAGGCGACCGTGCTCGGCCACCGCGGCGTCCAGCAGGTTTTGGACCTGGGTCTCGTCCCGGACGTCACACATGCAAGCCAACGGTCGGCTCCCGCCGAGGGCCTCTAGGGCGTCGGCGGCTTCGGCTAGGCGTCGCTCGTGGATATCGGAGACGACCACCGTGGCGCCCTCCTCGACGGCCCGGGTGGCGACGGCCGAGCCGATGCCGGCCCCAGCCGCTGCGGTGACCACGACGACCTTGCCGGCCAGCAGGCCGTGGCCATCTACGTAAGGGGGTGTGCCCATGGTCGAAGGGTAGGCCAGCCGCCGACGACGCCTAGGACGCCGCGCCGGACTCCTCGGCCGCCTTCTTCTCGGCCATTTCCTTCATCCGACGTTCCAGGTCCGCGAACATCGGCATCTCCTCGACGCCAATATCGGCTGGGAGCTTCTCGGCCACCTCATCGACGGTGAACATCTCGCCGTCGGTGGCCAACATGTGGCGTAGTTCAGCTGGCTGGTTCCAGACGGCGATCCGCTTCCCGGTGCACGTGTAGATCTGGGCCGTGATGTCCCGGGCGGCGTCCGACATGAGGAATACGGCTAGCGGGGCAATGGCCTCGGGGCCGCCGGCCTCGATCTCGAACGGCACGTTCTCCGACATACGGGTCATGGCGGCTGGAGCGATGCAGTTGGCGTTCACGCCGTACCGGCGAAGGGCGAATGCCGCGCTTCGGGTGAGGGAAACAATTCCGCCCTTGGCCGCCGAGTAGTTGGCCTGGGCGGTGGAGGCCACGAAGGCCCCGGAGGTGAATCCGACCAGGCTGCCACCCGTCTCCTGCTTACGCATGACCGCCGAGGCCGCCTTGTAGAGGGTGAAATGGCCCTTGAGGTGGACGGCGACCACGTGGTCGAACTCCTCCTCGCTCATGTTGAACAGCATCCGCTCGCGGACAATGCCGGCCACGCAGGCTACGCCGTCGATGGTCCCCCAGTTCTCGACCGCCGTGTCGACGATGCGCTGGCCAACCTCCATCTGGGACACGTCTCCGGTCACGGCGATCGCCGTGCCACCGGCGGCGGCGATCTCGGCCACTACAGCATCGGCTACCTCGCTGGACGGGTCGCTGCCCTCTATGGACACGCCGTAGTCGGCCACCACCACGTTGGCCCCTTCGCCCGCACAGGCCAGGGCGATGGCCCGGCCGATGCCGTTCCCAGCGCCGGTGACGGCGATGTTCTTTCCTGCGAGGTGGCCGGCCATGGTCTGCTCCCGGTGGGTCGGCGGAGAGGCGAACAAGGATCTGACGGACCGTCAGATCAGGTAGCCACCCTACCGGTCGGTCACCGGGCGGGGACCATCCCTCCGTCGACGGTGAGGCACTGGCCGGTCATGAAGCTCCCGGCGTCCGACGCCATGTAGAGAACTGCCCCCACCATCTCGTCCGGGTCTGCCAGACGCTTCAGGTGGCTGGCCCGGGCCATGGAGGCCGACGCCTCCGGTCCGATGTTGCGAACCATGGTGGTGTCGGTGGCTCCGGGGGCCAAGGCGTTGATCCGGATCCCCCGGGCGGCGTACTCAGCGGCCATGGACCGGGTGAATGACAGCAGGGCCGCCTTACCGGCCCCGTACATCGACACTCCCGGGGTACTCAGGAAGGCCCCAGCCGAGATTACGTTCACCACCGAGGCATGGTCGGAGGCCAGTAGGTGGGGCAGGCAGGCCTGGAACAGGAAGAGGGGCCCCCGCACGTTCACCTCAAACGACTTGGCGAAGGCCTCAGCCGTGATCTCCCCAATGGGCTGGGCCACCGGGTTGGCGGCGTTGTTGACCAGTATGTCGATGCCGCCGTACTCGCCGGCTGCCGAATCAGCCAGGCGCTGCAGGTCATCCAGATTGCCCACATGGGTCGGTACGGCGAGCGCCTCACCGCCGACGGCCCGTATGGCGGCTACCGCCTCGTCGCAGGCCTCGGCCTTGCGGCTGGCCACCACCACCGAGGCGCCCTGGGCAGCGAAGGCCTCGGCCACCGCCCGACCGATGCCGCGGCTACCACCCGTCACCACGGCCACCCGGCCGGTCAGGTCGTGCAGCGCGGCAACCCCATCTCGATCCAGCATGGTCACGCCCCCTCCCGTACGGTCGGGCCGACGGTACTTCCCCACCGTCCCTACCCACTGCCTGGGAGGCGCGGTGACCGAACGACAGGTGGTTGTTCCCACAGGCCTGGACGGCGTGCCGACCGAGCATGGTGACTTCAACGTGCAAGGGCCGTCGGTGCTGCGCTGCCCGACCTGGCTCCCCGATCCTCCGGGCACCTACCTCCTCTACTTCGCCCACCACCGCGGGGCGTCAATCCGGCTGGCCGCTGCCGAGCACCCCACTGGCCCGTGGCACCTCGTGTCGACCGACGTCCTCCACATGGATGATGCGGCGCCAGCTCTTCCCGTCGACCACCCCAACCGCCACGTGGCGTCGCCCGACGTACAGGTTGACGATGCCGGCCGCACCCTCCGGATGACCTTCCACGGCCATGTGTCCCCGGAGGCCGCGGGCCATCTGCCGTCGTGGGGCATCTATCCGGTCTACGACCAGCACACCCTGGTGGCCACCTCCTCCGACGGGAGGCGGTTCACCCCGTTGGCCGACGGCCCAGCCATCTCACCCTCCTACCACCGGGGCTTCACCTGGGACGGGTGGTGGTACGGGCTGTCCATGCCGTCCCAACTGGTCCGGTCGGCCGACGGGGCCACGGGCTACGAGTACGGGCCAACCTTGTTCGACGACCCCGAGATCCGTCACAGCGGCGTGCTGGTCGATGGAAACCGCCTCCGGATCTGGTTCACGAGGGCCGGCGACGCCCCGGAGCGGATCCTGGAGGCTTGGGTCGATCTTCGGGGCGACTGGATGACCTGGACACCGACTGAACCAGTCGAGGTTCTCCGCCCGGTGGAACCCTGGGAGGGCGCCGACCAGCCGGTGGAGCCGACCGTCCGGGGGCCGGCCTTCCGACCCCAAAATGGCCTCCGGGACCCGTTCGTGTTCGATGATGGCGAGGAACGGTGGCTCTTCTACGCGGCGGCCGGCGAGTTCGCCCTGGGTGTCACCCGCCTGCCGGACCCGTCCTAGCGTCAGTGCCGTGCTGTCCGATCGCAGGATCCTCGTCACCGGACTGACTGGCCAGATCGGCCACCCGGTCGCCCGGTTTCTGGCCCGGGACAACGAGGTGTGGGGGGTGGCCCGCTACTCGGCCGACGGCAGTCGGGAACGGGCTGAGGGCATCGGCGTCCACCCCCACGTGGCAGACCTAGCCACCGGCGACTTCGGCGACCTGCCGACCGACTTCACCCACCTTGTGCACTTTGCCGCCTGGCAGGGAGCCGAGGACGACCACGACCGGGCGCTGAGGGCCAACGCCGAGGCCACCGGCCTGCTCATGGCTCATTGCCGGTCCGCCGATGCGGCCCTCATCGCATCGACCAACTCCGTGTACCGGGCCCATGAGGACCCGTTGCACCTTTACACGGAGACCGACCCACTGGGCGATCCCCGGGCACCCCACAGCCCCACCTACGGCGTTTCCAAGGTCTCCCAGGAAGCGGTGGCTCGGACCATGGCCCGGGTTCTGGGCCTGCCCACCACCATCGCCCGCATCAACGCCAGTTACGGCCCCAACGGTGGCTTACCCGCCTACCACGGCGACGCGGTGGCCGCCGGAAAAGCGGTCTGGCTGCGCAATCCCGTTGACGGCCCCTACAGCCCGATCCACGAGGACGACCTGGCTGCCCAGGTAGCACCCCTCCTGAATGCTGCGTCGACACCGGCCACCATCGTGAACTGGTGCGGCGACGAGGCGGTCACCCCCGAGCAGTGGTGCGCCCTGTTCGGGAGGCACCTAGACATCGAACCGCAACTCACGTACTACGACCTACCGGGTAGCCAGCCGGGCAGCGCGGCGGACCCAACCCGTCGACGGTCGCTGACCGGACCGTGCACCGTGGCGTGGCGTGACGGCATGGTGGCCATGGTCGACGCCCGTCACGGCAGCTCTGGCTGACCGGCGTCCGCTGGCTCAGGCCGGGGTGTAGGTGCAGGGTAGGTGCTTGATCCCGTTCACAAAATTGGTCCTGAGCCGGTCCGGTTCGTCGGTGGCCTCGATGTCGGGTAGTCGGGTCAACAGTTGGCGGAACATCGCGCCTATCTCCCGACGGGCCAGATGGGCTCCGAGGCAGAAGTGGGGTCCCGGGCCTCCGAAGCCGACGTGGGGGTTGGGGTCCCGGGTGACGTCGAAGCGGTCAGGGTCGGTGAACACTTCCTCGTCCCGGTTGGCCGAGTTGTACCAGAGCACCACTTTGTCCCCGGCCGAGAACTCGTGGTCGCCGAGGCGGACACCGTCGGTGGTGACCGTCCTACGGAAGTGGATTACCGGGCTGGAAATCCGGACGATCTCCTCGACGGCGGTCGGCGTAACGCCATCGATGTCGGCCTGCCAGAGGGCGCGCTGGTCGGGATTTTCGGTCAGGTAGTGCAGGCCCCAGGAGATGGCGTTTCGGGTCGTCTCATTGCCCGCCACGCAGAGCAGCACGAAGAAGGACGCCAGCTCGTCGGCCGAGAGCCTCTCTCCGTCCACCTCGGCGTTGACGAGCAACGACGTCAGGTCCTGACCGTCTCCACCGCGTCGGGACTCAGATGTCTCGCGCATGATCGCCGCCAGGCCTGCCCCGGCACCCAGAAGCGACTCCAACGGGTCGGCACCAGGCGGTATGTACTCGGGATCCCCTTGGCTTAGAACGACGTTCGAGTGGTTGAAGACCTCGTCATAGCGGTCGGGAGCGATGCCCATCATGTCGCAGATGATCGCCAGCGGCAGGCGCGCTGCAACCTCCGTCACGAAGTCGCACGAGCCCTTGGTGGCCACCCTGTCGATGATCCCGGCTGCGGTCAGCTCCACGCCTTCCTCAAGGGACCGCATCATCCGCGGCGTGAAACCCGCCGAGACCACCTTTCGCAGGCGAGCATGTTGGGGATCGTCCATGGTGATCATCGAACCGAAGAACTCACGGAACTCTGGTGGCAGATCGGTGATGTTGGTGCCCTCTCCTGAGCAGAACCACTCAGGATGGCGGCTGGCCTCGACCACGTCGGCATGACGGGTGATCGCCCAGTATCCGCGTCCTGCCGGCAGGAACTCGGTCTCTTGCTCAGTGAAGAACCGGATCGGGTCCGTCCGTCGGAGGGTGGCGAACCCGGCCTCTCGGTCGGCCATCGGTCCCGACCAGAACGGGTCCACGTTCGACAGGTCAATTTCAGCCAGGTCCATGGCCTTCGAACCTAGGCCGGGGATGGGCAGGCGGCCCGATCCGGATCTCGATCCGACCACCTCCTAGGTTCGAGGGGTGCCCGATGACCGGATTGACGCCCTCACTGACCGCCTCGCTATCGAGGATCTGCTGACTCGCTACGCCACGGCCGTGGATCAGCGGGACTGGGACCTTTACCGGTCGGTGTTCACCGCTGACGCTGAGGTGGACTACACGTCGGCCGGTGGCACCGCCGGGACGGTCGACGAGGTCGTGGCCTTCTTGGACGCCGCCTTGTCCGGCTTCGAGATGACCCAGCATTTGGTGGGCAACGTGGACGCCGTCGTGGATGGTGACGAGGCCCGGGTCACAGCGGTGTTCACCAACCCGCTTCGCCTGGCCGGAGGCGATACCTGGTTCACCGGCGGCTGGTACCACCATGACCTAGTCCGCACCGCCGACGGCTGGCGTAGCCGCCGACTCCGCGAGGAGTCAGCGTGGTTCGACCGGGCTCCTTTCTGATCGCAACGCCCTCAACACCCCACCCAACGCAGAAGAAAGAACCGACCATGGCCCATCCTCTCGACTACAACGACCGGACCGTGGTGGTCACCGGCGCCGCCACCGGTATGGGCGCCGAGACGGTGGCCCTGCTGGACACCCTGGGCGCCTACGTCCACGCTGTGGACATCGTCGACGTCGCTGGCCCGGTGGCCTCCACCCACCGGGTGGACATCGGCGACCCTGCATCTATCGATGTCGTGCTGGCTGACCTGCCTGACCGGATCCATGCCTTAGTGAACTGCGCCGGGATCCCCGGTGGCACCCGCTTCGACGCCCGCACCGTCATGCGGGTCAACTTCCTCGGCCTCCGCTACCTCTCCGAGGCCATCTTCGACCGCATCGCCCCCGGTGGCTCGATCACCAGCGTCGCCTCGTTGGCCGGCGGCGGGTGGACCAACCACGTGGCCGAACTATCCGAACTGATGGCCGCCGATAGCTTCGCCGACGGCGACACTTGGCTGAACGGGCGCGAGGAACTGCTCGGCGACGGATACAGCTTCTCCAAGGAGTGCGTCCAGTACTGGACCATGTGGCGGTCGACCACCGCCGTGAAGGCCGGAGTCCGGGTGAACAGCATCTGCCCCGGCGTAACCGACACCAAGATCTTGGTCGACTTCCGGGAAGCCATGGGCGAAGGGGCTATCCAGATGGCCACCGACGCCGGTATCGGCCGACCGGCCACGCCCGACGAGATGGCTCCGGCCCTGCTGTTCCTGGGTAGCGACCGGGCGGCCAGCTACGTGAACGGCGTCAACCTGATCATCGATGGGGGCTTCATGGCCGCCATGACTACCGGTCAGGTCGACTTCTCGCGCTACGACCTCGGGAGCTGAGGCCCCAAAGGTTGTCGACCTTGATGGTCGACCTCAGCGCAGGGGTTCCGGGTTGCGGTCGGCCCGGAGGTCCTCGATTCGCTTCTCGGCGAACCCCACGGTGAACGGGTGGGTGAACACCCAGAAGCGGTCGGTACGCACGGCGTCCACCACCCGGGCGGCCACGTCAACCGGCTCGATGCCCCGCTCCTCAAGCATGGCCGACAGGCCGGGGATCATGGCATCGTGTCCGTCCTCGACCTCCACCCAGTCGGGACGGACCCGGGCCACGTCGAAAACTTGCGTCCGGACGAACTCCGGGCATAGGCACGACACCCCAACCGGCGTCGGCTCCAACTCGCGGTAAAGGGCCTCGGACAAGCCAACCACAGCGTGTTTGGACGCGCAGTACATGCCCAGGACCTCAGTGGTCATCACGCCAGCCTGAGATGACACGTTGACGATGTGGCCGACGCCCGCCTCCACCATCCGAGGGGCGAACGTCGTCACGCCGTGAGCCACCCCCAGCACGTTGACGCCGATCGTCCACCTCCACTCGGCCGGCGTGGTGGCCAGCATGGGTCCGGTCGGCCCAACACCAGCGTTGTTGCACAGGACGTGCACGTCGCCGTGCCGCTCCCAGCATTGCTCGGCCATCCTGGCAACGGCATCGGGATCGGCTACGTCGCACACCACGCCGAAGACGTCGCCGCCGTCGGCCGACAGCCGGGCCACCTGGGCGTCCAGCCCGGAACCGTCTAGGTCCGACAGCACGACCGACATCCCCTCGCCTAGGAACGCCTCCACCATGGCCAGCCCGATGCCCGACGCCGCTCCGGTCACCACGGCCACCCGACCCTCCAACTGCTCGATCACGGCCCCTCCCTCCGATCACCGGATACATGCGGGTCCGCCGACCGTAGGCGCCCACCGTCCAACTCATCCACCGTCGAACGCCACGGCTACCGTCGCCCTATGCCCGGTCCCCTCGACGGAATCCGTATCGTTGACCTGTCGGTGGCCCTCACCGGACCGCTGGCTACAGGAATGCTGGTCGACCAGGGCGCCGAGTGCATCAAGATCGAGCAGGCCCCCATCGGCGACGTCGTCCGCTGGCTGGGGACCTCGATGGCTGGCGTGTCGGCCATGTTCCAGGTAGCGAACCGGGGCAAACGATCCATCGTGCTGGATCTTCGCCAGGAGGAGGGTTTGGCCATCCTGCGCGACCTGGTGGCCGAGGCCGACGTGTTCGTCCAGAACTTCCGTCCCGGGGTGGCCGAACGCCTCGGCGTGGCCTTCGAAGACATCCGAGCCCTCCGCCCCGACATCGTCTATGCCGACCTGACCGGCTTCGGCCCCGACGGCCCTTACAGCCAGCGTCGGGTCTACGACACGGTGATTCAGGGCCAGTCGGGGCTGGCGGCCAGCCAGACCGGCATCCGCGACGACCAACCCAAGCTCATCAAGCAGTTGATCTGCGACAAGGTCACGGCCTACACGGCCTGCCAGGCCATCACGGCCGCCCTTCTGGCCCGGGAGCGGGGTTCTGGCGGACAGCACCTGGAGCTGTCCATGCTGGACGCCTGCATCGCCTTCATGTTCGTGGACGCCGCCGACCACGAGGTAATCCTGGATGGCGACCACTCAGGACCCCAGGCCGTGGCCGCCTATAACACCCCGTTTGCCTTCCGCGACGGGTTCGCCACGGTCGCCGTTCCCGACGACGAGGAATTCCACGGCCTAGCCCGGGCCATGGGCGTAGATAGCTCCGACCCCGACCTGGCCACCGTGAGGGACCGGGTAGCACACCCCGACAAGACCCGGAGCTTCCACCTCCAGGTCCGGGAAAACGCTCGGCAGCTCACCACGGCAGAGGCTGAGGCCCACCTGGAGAACAACGGCGTCCCGTTCGGCATCGTGCGGCTGGTGAGCGAGGTCGCCCACGACCCGCAGGTAGTGGCTAACGCCCTATTTTCCGAGTTCGACCACCCCGCCGCCGGGCGGATCCGACACCACCGGTCGCCGACTCGGTTCCACGGCACCCCGGCGGAGTTCCGGGAGCCGGCGGCTCCCACCCTGGGACAGCACTCCGACGAGGTCGCCGCGGAGACCGGACGAGGTGACCGAATCAATCAACTGCGGTCCGCCGGCGTGATTCGGTGACGTCGTCCGGGCACCGGGACCACCGGCGCTACGACGCCTACGCCCGAAACCACGAGGAGTACGGGGACTCGGAACTCATCCCGGCCGCCACCGTGGTCGTCCTGCGGGACACCGAAACCGGGCTAGAGACCCTCATGCTCCACAGAAACTCGAAGATCGCCTTTGGCGGGATGTGGGTGTTCCCGGGTGGACGGGTCGACGAGGAGGACACCGTGGCTAGCGCCGACGGCCAAATCGACGAGTTGACCACGGCCGCTGCGGCCGCCGCACGCGAAGCCGCCGAAGAGGCCGCCGTAGTCGTGGACCCGACAGGCCTGGTCTGGTTCGCCCACTGGGTACCCCCGCCGATCACGCCCCGCCGCTACGCCACCTTTTTCTTCGCTGCCCGGCTGGACGACGCAGCCGGCCCGGTTACCGTCGACGAGGGCGAGATCACCGAGCACGAGTGGATGCGACCCGACGACGCCTTGGCCCGCCGTGACGCTGGGGAGATTGAACTGGCCCCGCCCACCTGGATGACCCTGCACCGGCTAGACGGGTTCGATGACGTAAACACCGCCCTGACCGCCCTGACCGCCGCCGAACCTGCCTTCTACGAGACCCACATGGCCCGGACCGACGAGGGCCCGGTGGCCATGTGGGAGGGCGACGCCGGCTACGAGGGCGTTGACCCGTCACAGCCCGGACCACGCCACCGGCTCACCATGGCCGAGGACCGCTACTCCTTCCAGGACGACCGGACCTGACCACGCCCGGGTCAACGGCCCCGCCCGACCTACCATCGGCGCCCGTGGACCCTGCATCGCCCGACCTGGTCGGCCTGAGCGCCGACGACGTCACCACCCGCCGGGCCGACGGCCGGGTAAACGACGTACCCGACGCCCCGGTCCGCACTACAAGCCAGATCCTGCGAGCCAACGTCCTCACCCCAGTCAACGCCATCATGGGCAGCCTGCTGGCCGTCATCCTGGTGGCCGGCTTCCCGGGTGACGCCCTGTTCGCCGGAGTGATTGTCTCCAACAGTGTGATCGGCACCTTCCAAGAACTACGGGCCCGACGCACCCTGACCACCCTGGCCGTGCTCTCGGCCCCCCGAGCCCGGGTAGTCCGCGAGGCAGCCACCAGCGAGGTGCCGGTCTCCGAGGTGGTGGCCGACGAGCTCCTGGCGCTCGAACCGGGCGACCAGGTGGTGGTCGACGGGACGGTCGTGGCGGCCACCGGGCTGGAGGTCGACGAGTCCCTGCTGACCGGAGAGGCCGACCCGGTCGACAAGACAGTTGGCGACGAGGTCCTCTCGGGCAGCTTCGTATCGGCCGGTTCGGGCCACTACCGAGCCACCCGGATCGGGGCCGGCTCGTACGCCGTATCCCTGGCCGAGGAGGCGCGACGGTTCACGCTGGTCGATAGCGAGCTCCGCTCGGGGGTTGACGTCATCCTGTGGTGGCTGACCCTCATCATCCCTCCAGCAGCCGGCCTGCTCCTGCTCCGCCTGCTGGTCACCGAAGACCATTGGGAAGAAGCCCTCCGGGGCACGGTGGCCGCTGCGGTGGCCATGGTCCCTGACGGGCTGGTCCTCCTGACCAGCCTCTCGTTCATCGTGGGCGTGATAGCCCTGGCCCGGCGACAGGCCCTGGCCCGCGAGCTGGCCTCCGTCGAGCTACTGGCCCGGGTCGACGTGTTGTGCCTCGACAAAACGGGGACAATCACCACCGGGGAGATCGCGTTCGCCGACCTGGAGACCATCGGTGCTACCAGTAGAACCGAGGCGGAAGCTGCGGTCGGCGCCATGGCCGGAGTCGACCCTTCACCCAACGCCACCCTGGCCGCTCTGGCTGCCGCCCTAGACGACCCCGGCTGGTCGGCCAACGCCGTGGTGCCCTTCTCCTCGGCCCGCAAGTGGGCAGCCGCTGACTTCGGAGACCACGGCACCCTGCACCTGGGGGCCCCGGACGTCCTACTCCCCGAAGGCGAGTGGGCCGTGGCCCGGGACCGGGTGGCCAACCTGGCCGCTGCCGGACAGCGGGTCATGGTCCTCACCCGATCGGACGCCGGAACGTGTGATCCCGATGCACTCCCGTCGGCCCGCCTACCCATGTGCCTGGTGCTCCTGGAGGACACCGTGAAGCCGGACGCCCCGGAGATCCTGTCCTGGTTCGTCGACCAGGGGGTGACCCTGAAGGTCGTCTCAGGTGACCACCCGGAGACAGCGGCGGCCGTAGCCCGACGAGCTGGCGTCCCCAACGCACAAACGGGGGTCGACGCCCGCACACTGCCCGACGACTCGGAGGCTCTGGCCGACGCGATGGCCGACTCGGCGGTCTTCGGCCGGGTCACCCCCCACCAGAAGCGGGCCATGGTCGACGCCCTGCAGGCCCGGGGCCACACGGTGGCTATGACGGGAGACGGAGTGAACGACGTCCTGGCCCTCAAGGACGCCGACATGGGCATAGCCATGGGGTCGGGTAGCTCGGCCACCCGGGCTGTGGCCCAGCTGGTGCTACTCGACGACCGGTTCGCCACCTTGCCCCGGGTGATGGCCGAGGGGCGGCGAGTCATCAACAACGTGGAGCGGGTGGCCAACCTGTTCATCGCCAAGGCCACCTACGCCGTCCTGCTGACCGCCCTAGTGGGCCTGTTCGGCGTGCCGTTTCCGTTCCTGCCCAAACAGCTGACCCTCATCGGGACGATCTCCGTGGGAGTTCCCGGTTTCTTCCTAGCCCTAGCACCCGATGCCTCGCTGGTCCGTCCGGGGTTCCTCCCCCGGGTGTTGCGCTACGCCGCGCCGGTGGGAGCGGTGGCCGCTGCGGCGACCTTCACCGCCTACGAGGTGGTGCGACGGAGCGAAGCCCCACTGGCCGAAGCCCGCACCGCGGCCACCCTCACGCTGCTGGCCATCAGCCTGGTCATCCTGTTGGGTATCAGCCGACCCCTGCGGCCCTGGAAGGTCGGCCTGGCAGCCGCCATGGGCGGCTGGTACGCGCTGACCATGGCCTGGGACTTCCCCCGGGACTACTTCGAGCTGGTGGTACCCGACGCACGGGCCTGGCTGGTCGCCGCGGTAGCCACGGTGGGCGGCGGGCTCCTAGTCGCCGTCGTACCGCGGTGGGTGGCCCGACGGCGGGCCGGGACAGACGACTAGCGTCCCCTTCCGGAGCAGGTTTCAACGACGATCCCCGCTAAGTCCGAAGGGTCACCGATGACCGACACCACCAGCCTCTTCGCCACGGCGCTGGCCCAGTTCAAACGGGGAGCCGACCTGATCGACCTCCCCGACGACCTTCGGTCGATCCTCTCGCAGCCCAAGAACGAGGTCATCGTCAACTTCCCAGTCCGGATGAACGACGGTTCCTACCGGGTGTTCCGTGGCTACCGGATCCAGCACAGCAACCTGCTGGGCCCCTACAAGGGCGGGGTTCGGTTCCACCCCCTGGTGAACCTGGACGAGGTGAAAGCCCTGGCCTCGTGGATGACCTGGAAGTCGGCCTTGTGCGAGATCCCATTCGGCGGGGCCAAGGGCGGCATCTCGTTCGACCCGAACACCCTGGAAGCCGACGAACTGGAGCGGGTGGTGCGCCGGTTCACCCACGCCCTGGGCGAAAACATCGGGCCCGACCACGACATCCCAGCCCCCGACCTGGGCAGCAACGCCCAGTCAATGGTGTGGATGATGGACACCTACGCCAACTCCACCGGCGCGACCGAGCGTCAGAACGTCAAGCGGATCGTGACCGGCAAGACGCTAGAGACAGGGGGAAGCCCCGGCCGGGAGAAGGCCACCGGGCAGGGCGTGGTGTTCTGCCTCCAGCACTGGGCCGACGAGGTGGGGTTTGATCTGGCCGGTGCGACAGCCAGCCTCCAGGGCTTCGGCAACGTGGGCTCAGCCGCCGGTCGGATCCTCCAGGTCCACGGTGTCCGGATAGTGGCCGTCGCCGACCACGGAGGGGCAATCGCCGACGAGGATGGGATTGACGCCTTTGAACTGACCGACTGGGTCCGGGAGCACGGCTCGGTTGCCGGCTTCCCGCGGGCCATGTGGATCGACCCCGACGACTACTGGGCCGTCCCAACCGACCTCCTCTTGCCGGCCGCCCTGGAGAACCAGATCACGATCGAGAACGTGCACCAGATCCAGGCCCGGGTCGTCGTGGAGGCGGCCAACGGCCCGACCTCGTTGGAGGCCGAGCAGGTCCTGGCCGATCGGGGGATCGACGTTCTGCCTGACATCCTGGTAAACGCCGGCGGCGTGATCGTCTCGTACTTTGAGTGGCTCCAGAACCGTTCAGCGCAACGATGGAGCCTCGAGGACGTGGACTTCAAGCTCCGGGACACCCTGTGGCAGGCCTGCGACGCAGTGGCCAACCTGCGCGCCGAGCTCGAGGCACCGTCGCGACGGGACGCCGCCTATGCGGTGGCCCTGCGTCGGCTCCAGGTCGTTTACCAGCAGCGGGGCATCTTCCCCTGATCCCCAAGGGCCCCCGGTCGGGCACGACGGCTGGCACACCGAGGTGGTAGGCGTGGAGCCCACGGCCGGTGAGGTCCGAACGCTTTTGATCGGCGACGACCCCCTGACCGAGGGGCTGCACGAGGGCCTGGTCGTTCAGGGGCACATAGTGGCCACCGTGGCCACGCGCCCCTCCGGAGGCCGAGAGACCCTGGCAGCAGCCGTCGACGCCGCCGTAGCCCTACTGGGACGGACCGACCTGGTCGTCCACGTCCCCCGTCGCCCCATGGATCCCGTTTCCCTGGTCGATCAGGCCACCGCCGACTGGGTGGCTGCCTGCGAGGCCCCGATGGCCGAGGCGTTGGCCGTGGTCCGGACATGTCGACCACATCTGGGCAGTGGCTCCCGGCTGGCCTGGGTGGTGCCCACGGTGGCCCTGGGAGGCGCCGCCGGATTCGCCGGGGCAGCGGCGGCCGCCGAGGGGATCCGGTCGCTAGCCAAGGGAGCAGCACGCCAGTGGGGATCCGAGGGCATCGGAACGGCGGTCCTCGCAGTGTCCCCCGAGGTGGCCTTCGGACCCGACGCCGGTGCGCCACTGGTTGCCACCACCACGTTGGCCGATTCCGCCCTAGCCCGACCAGGTCACCCGGTTTACGACCTGGCGCCGATCCTAAGCCTCCTGGCCGATCCGGCCTCAGCAGCCCTCACCGGGGCCACGCTGGTCGCCGATGGCGGCGTCTGGATGTCGCCGTGACCGGGACGCTCCTCCTTAAGGACCGGGTGGCCCTGGTCACCGGCGGCGGCTCTGGCCTGGGCCTCGGTATGGCCACCGCCATGGCCCGCCACGGGGCGGCCGTGGTCCTGGCCTGTCGCCGACCGGAGACCGGCGAGGTGGCGGCCGCTGCCCTCCGGGACACCGGGTACGACGCCCGGTGCGTCCGGTGTGACGTGACATCGACCGAGGATCTGGAAGCCGCCGTTGCGTCCACCGTGACAACCCACGGACGGTTGGACTGCCTGGTTCACAACGCAGTGGCCCCACCCGGCCCCCCGGGCCCGGTGGAGGAGGTGGACCTCAACCGGTGGGAAGCCCTGGTGGCCACCTCCCTGCGCGCCGTATTCGACGGGGCTCGGGCCGCCTACCCGTACCTGAGGGCGGCCGGCGGCTCGATGGTTCTGATGACCTCGGCTTCGGGCATCGAGGGGAGCGCCTCACTCCCCGCCTACGCCATGGTGAAGGCCGCTCAACGCACCCTGGCCAAGGGCCTGGCCGTCGAGTGGGGCCCGGTCGGAATCCGGGTGAACTGCATCGCCCCGCTGGGGCTGACCGGCGCTCTGTCAGCAGCGTGCGAGGTGAACCCGGTCCTCGAGGAGCGGCTGGTGCGCCGAACCCCGCTGGGACGGCTCGGTGACCCCGTTGAAGACGTGGGTCCGGCAGCGGTGTTCCTAGCCAGCGACCTGGCGCGCTACGTCACCGGCCAGACACTGGTGGTAGACGGGGGTGGGTTCCTAGGGCTCTGACCGTCGGTCGACGGAGGCGGGTTTCCAGGACCGGGACCGTCGATGGACGGTCGCCCGCTCAGCCGGTCTCGGCCAGAGCCGCAGCAGCCCTGCGGGCGGCCACCTGGCGGCGCCCGATGATCGGGGTGGTTGGGGCAAAGCCGGCCGTGGCCCGCTCGGCCTCTGACTCTCCACCCCAAAATCCCAGCTCCCGGTGGTCACGGGCGTGCTGTCGACAGGTGTCCATGGCCGGACAGGCCGCGCAAAGTTCGGAGGCCCGTGCCTCGCGTCGGACCCGGGCCTCGGGACGCTCAGCGAACGGGGCGAAGAACAGGTCGCTTTTGCCTGCGCACAGGACGCCGTCCACCCAGCCCATGGTTTGCGGGTCGACGTACAGGTTCGTCGCTGCGTCCGACATGGTTTGTGCCCCTTCCGGTCTCCGGGGAGGAACCGATCGGATGGGGCGAGTTGCCCCTCCTGATCCCACTCCGTTATGCCGTCACCTACTCCGTAGGGTCAGATAGTAGAAACGGTCTCCTCCGCGCTCCAGAGACTCGCAATGATTGTTAGAGAACCTATCTATCGTTATTAGTGATGTCACAGCCTATGTCAGATACCTCCTTACGATGACTACCGGGTAATAACAACGGCGGTGTTTCCGCCCGCTCCGACAAGACCACGCGACGGCCGCTCGTTGCTGCCAAAGTGTCGCCGTGCCCGATCCCGCCCCCGTCCACGAGGACCATGACCCCGGTCCCTACTTCGACGATCTAGCCGTCGGCCAGACCTTGGACCCCGCACCGGCCGTCACCATCGGCTCCGGCGAGGCCGCCATCTACCAGGCCATCTGTGGCGACCCGCTGGCCACCGCGGTCAACCGGCCTCTGGCCGAGGCGGTGACCGGCCAGCCCGGCTCCTTGGTCAATCCAGCTCTCGTCCTCCATGTGTCGATCGGACAGAGCACGGTCGCCACCCGGCAGGTCTTTGCCAACCTCTTTTACCGCGGCGTGGTCCTGCACCAGCCGGTCCGCCACGGCGAGACCCTCCGGACGACCGTCGCGGTTCGGGGCCTCCTCGAGCTGTCACGCCGCGACGACCGCCCAGCCCGGGGTCTCGCCCTCCTTGGAATCCACACGGTCCGGGTGGACGACGACGCCACGGTGGCCGACTACGAACGGTGCGCCATGCTCCGGTTCCGGAATCCCGATGCCGCTACCGGCCACCACGACGATCTGGGAGACGTGGAGGCCGAAATCGACCTGGCGGCCTGGGCCGATCGGGTCCCCGTCGGCTGGGACGCCAGCCCCCTCGCCGGTGCCTCCGTGCCGGGTTGGAACGTCGGGGCCCGACGAACCGACGGCCTACGCGACACGGTCACCGACGCCATCGCCCTGGCCCGTCTCACCCTCAACCAGGCACCAGTACATCGCGACCCGGTGCTCGGCCCGGAGGGCCGACGCCTCGTCTACGGCGGCCACACCATCGGCCTGGCCCAGGCCTCACTGACCCGCATGTTCCCCGATACGGCCACCGTGCTCGGTTGGCAGGCTTGTGACCACCTCGCGCCGGTTTTTGAGAAAGACGTCCTGGGCTGCCACCACACATTGCTCGACGAGCAACCGGCAGCGGGGGGACGGCTCCGAGCCATCCGGGTCGAGGTCGACGCCCAGGGGGGCGACGACCCTCCCCGGCCCGTCCTTGACTGGCGGGTGGTGACCTGGGGCGCCTGACCCCACCCACCCCGACCGGTCAGCCAGCGACGGCGACCGCCCCTCGGTCGACCAGGCGTGCCACCTCTGCCGCCGATAGGCCAAGTTCAAGAGTCAGGATCTCCTCGGTGTGCTGCCCCAGGACCGGGGCCACGGCTGCTCCCCGGTCCACGGTGTCCTGCCCGCCGAAGGCCAGAGGAGAGCCCGGCACCAGGTGGGTGCCCACACGCGGCTGGTCCAACTCAGCGAACAGCGGGTTGGCCGTCGAGCACCGCGGGTCCTCAGCCAGCATCTGGGTGACCGTGCGGTAAGGCCCCCAGCAGACGCCGTGGGCATCCAGGGCGATGGACGCCTCATTCAGGGTCCGAGCAACGAACCACGGTGCCAGGACTTCGCACAGGCGGTCGGTGGCTCGGAATCGGGCCCCCTCGTCGGCGAAGTCCACGCCCAACTCGGCGGCTAGGTCGGCTACCGCCTCCGTGGTCCCGGTCGCCTCCTGCAGAGCCGTCCACTGCCGGGCCGTGATGGCCACCGCCATGATCCGGCGACCGTCAACGGTGGCGAAGTCCCGGCCGAACGCCCCGTAGATGGCGTTGCCCACCCCCTCCCGCTCCCGGCCGTTGACCTGAACTTCGGCCAAGTTGCCTAGTGACCCCACGGCCGCCATGGCCACGTCGGACAGGGCGATGGTCACGAGTTGGCCCTCGCCGGTTCGCATACGGTGCCGGTCGGCAGACACCAGGCCGAGGGCCGCCATCTGGCCGCACACCAGGTCCCAGGCCGGAACCACGTTGTTGACCGGACGGGGGTCGTCCGGGTGACCGGTTAGGTCCGGATAGCCAACGGCGCAGTTGACGGTGTAGTCCAACGCCGTCGTCCCGTCGTGCGATCCGGTGATGGCCACCATCACCAGGTCCTCCCGGCGGACCCGTAACTCCTCGTAGGCCATCCAGCCCCGGGCCGGGAAGTTGGTCAGGAAGTTGCCTGCCCGGGCGACTAGCTCTGCCAGCAGGTCGTTGACCTCCGGGTCGCGCAGGTCCACGGCCAACGAGCGCTTGCCGCGGTTCAGGCCGTTCCAGTACAGGCTCACGCCGTCGGCGGTCAGGGGCCAGCGGCCGTGGTCGATCCCGCCCCCCACCTGGTCAAAGCGAATGACGTCGGCTCCCAACTGGGCAAGGGCCATCCCCCCAGTGGGGGCAGCCACGAACGCCGTACCCTCCACCACCGACAGCCCAGCCAGTGGGGCGGTCACCATTGCCTCCGCCTGACCAGAAGACTCAGGACAGGGCTCGGATGTCGTCCAGGACGACGCCGGCGTGGGCCTCCAGGTCCTCGCCGCGCAGGTCGTAGGTTCGGACGATGGTGCCCTCCGGGTCGATCAGGTAGGTGGTCCGCCGGGCAAACCCGGTATCCGACGGGTCGGCGTCGTACGCCATGCCCATGGTCCGGTCAGTGTCGGCCAGCAGGCGGTATGGAAACCCCTGGTCGTCGGCAAAGTGCTTCTGCGCCTCGACGGTGTCGAAGCTGACACCCAGCACCACGGCACCAGCCTCCTCGAACTCCGGGGTTCGGTCACGGAACCCCCCGCCCTGAACCGTTCAACCGGGGGTGGACGCCATCGGGTACCACCACATGGCCACCCAGTGGCCCCGCAGGGACTCCAAGGTGACCACTGTGCCGTCCTGGTCGGGCACTGCGAAGTCCGGAGCCGGTGTTCCCGCTTCCAACATGTCCGTGCCCCGATTCGATCGTCCGTCGGAGCGGAACCTAGTCCTGGTCCGGCTCACACCGGTGACCGAGGCAGCCGACCGACGCGACGCTCGTCAGGTGGTCAGGCCAGCCAGGAGATGGCTTGCACCTCGCTGTAGGCCTCTAGGCCGGCGATCCCGCGGTCCCGTCCGATCCCCGACTCCTTAAATCCGCCGAACGGGGCGTTGGGATGGGGCACCACGCTGTTCAGGGCTACGTTGCCGGACTCCAGGCGGCGGGCGATCCGGTAGGCCCGGGCCATGTCGCCGGCGTACACGTAGCTGTACAACCCGTACGCCGAGTCGTTGGCCATGGCAACGGCCTCGTCGTCACCGTCGTGTGACAGCACCACAACAACCGGCCCGAAGGCCTCCTCACGGACAGCGTGCATGTCCGGCGTGCAGTCGGCCAGCAGCGTGGGGGCCACGAAGTAACCAGGCAGGTCTGGGCGTTCCCCACCACACACCAGGGTGGCCCCCGCTTCGACCCCTCCCCGGACGAAGGCCTCCACGTTGTCGCGCTGCTGCTCGCTGACCAGTGGCCCCACCAGGGTGTCGCGCTCAATCGCGTCGCCCACCTTGAGCATGCCAGCCACGTTGGCCAGCGTGGAGACCAGCTCGTCGTAGAGACTGCGATGGCAGATGACCCGGGTCGGGGCCGTGCAGATCTGGCCGCTATGGAATCCCCACACGCTGGCGATGGCGCCGACTGCCTTCCCGACGTCGGCGTCCTCCGTCATGACCAGGGCACCCTTTCCCCCCAGTTCCATCAGCACCCGGGTCATGGACGCCGCCCCGTCGGCCATGATCCGCTTTCCCACGGCCGAGGACCCGGTGAAGCTGACCATATTGACGTCAGGAGAGGACACCAGGGCTGCTGAGGCGTCGACCCCCGAGGAGGTCAAGACGTTGACCACGCCGGGTGGGAACCCGGCCTCTACCACGGCCTCGCCGAGGCGCAGAACACCCAGCGGGTCCTGGGGCGCTGGCTTGATGATGCAGGTGTTGCCCATAGCCAGGGCTGGGGCCAGCTTTCCGGCCACGTTGACCAACGGGAAGTTGTACGACGTGATGCAGGCCACCACCCCCGCCGGCTGACGATGGGCCACCGCCCCAACGAGGCCGGCCGGCCCTAGGGCTGAGGCGGCCTGGGTGACCGGAAGCTCGGCCCGATCCAGGTTCTGCGGAACGGCGTACTGCGAGTAGCGGTCGGCCAGGTTCGGGCCGACCTGCATGGTCTCGGCCACGTTGATAGTGGAACCCGTCTCAGCCTGTACCAGGGTCGACCAGGTGGGCGCCCGTTCCCGGAGGATGTCGGCCAGACGGTCCAGCAGCGCTCCTCGTTCGGCCGGCGGGGTGTCCCGCCAGCCCGGGAGGGCGGCCCCGGCGGCGGTGATGGCCGCCTCGGCATCGGCCACCGTGCCGTCCGGAGCGTGGCCCACCACCGCTGTGGTGTTGGGATCCACGATCTCGTAGGTCCCGGAGGTCGCCGTCCACTCCCCGCCGATGAGGAGCCGCCATTTCTCCTGCGGGTCGACCGGCTGGCGGTCGATCGTTGGGGTGTCGCCCATGGGCGGTGCTCCTCCTCAGTGGTCGCCGATCCGGGCCGTTTGGGGGCCGGGGACGTGACACGGCGTCAGGAATCGCCCCTGAGGGTACCGAGGCGCCCCGTTCGGCCCCCCACCGGACCGGTGGCTACCGTCGTAGAGCGGCCAACCGTGCCGTCGGGGGAGCCCATGTTCGACAGGCCGGCACGCCGGGAACAGCTGGTAGACGGCGGTGAGGCCGCTAACCGGCGACCGGGCTGGGCGACACGCCGCAGCATCGACGGTCGCTGAGGGTCCAGTGGCCGACCACCGTTCCTTCTTCCTGGACGAAGCCCTCTACCGCTACGTACTGGACCACACCTCGCCGGCCGACGAGGTGCAGCACGCCCTGGCCGAGGCCACGACGGCCCTCGGGCCGCAAGCCCGGATGCAGGTGGCCCGGGACCAGGCTGCCTTTCTCTCCATGTTGACGGCCGCCCTCCGGCCCCATCTGGCCGTCGAGGTGGGCACATTCACCGGCACCTCCTCGCTGGCCATAGCGCGGGCACTCCCCGACGGCGGCCGTCTCCTGTGCTGCGACGTGTCCAAGGAGTGGACCGACGTGGCCCGGCACCACTGGGAGGCCGGCGGGGTCGCTGACCGCATCGACCTGGTGATCGCACCGGCTATCGAGACTCTCCGGAGCCTGCCCGCCAACACCGTGGTGGACCTCGCCTTCATCGACGCCGACAAAACTGGCTACCTCGGCTACTACGAGGAGTTGGTCCCCCGGCTGGCTCCTCACGGGCTGATCGTCGTGGACAACGTGTTGTGGTCAGGCCGGGTGCTGGACCCTGCGGTGGGAGACGCCGACACGGTCGCCCTGCGGGAGTTCAACGACCGAGTGGTGTCCGACGAACGGGTAGACGTGGTGGTCCTGTCGATCGGGGATGGAGTGTCCCTCATCCGGCTCCGGTGAACGCCGGACCGGCTGACTCCGGTGGGAGCGCGGGGACGGTCCGGGGATAGCATCGGTACGGTTACCGGTCGGTAGCCCATCGGACCGTCGCTACCCGACGGTCCCCAGCGAGAGGACCACCCCCATGGCCGAAGCCGTCATCGTCGCCACCAGCCGAACCGCCATCGGACGAGCCGGTAAGGGAAGCCTCGTCGAGGCCCGCCCCGACGACCTGTCCGCCTTTGTCATCAACGACGTGCTCGGGAAGGTCCCCGAGCTTCCCCGCGACCAAGTCGAGGATGTCATCTGGGGCACCGCCCAGCCGGGCGGCGAGCAGGGCTACAACCTGGGCCGAGTGGCCGGCCTGCTGGCAGGCCTAGAGGCCCCGGGCACCACCGTGAACCGGTACTGCTCCTCCTCTCTCCAGACCATCCGCATGGCCGCCCACGCAATCCGGGCCGGCGAGGGCGACGCCTTCGTTTCGGGCGGAGTGGAGTGTGTGAGCCGCTTCCAGTACGGCGTGTCTGACAACGGTCCCCACAACCCCCGGTTCGCCGATGCCGAGGGCCGCACAGCCGACCGGTCCGGCGACGAGGCCGGTGATTGGACCGCCCCCGAGGGGCTTCCCGACATCTACATCGCCATGGGCCAAACGGCAGAGAACGTGGCCCAGCACAAGGGCGTGTCCCGCCAAGCCCAGGACGAGTGGGGCGTCCGATCACAGAACCGGGCTGAGGCCGCACAGGACCGTGGCTTCTTCGAGCGGGAGATCTCGCCATACACCCTTCCCGATGGCTCGGTGGCCGCCACCGACGACGGCATCCGGGCCGGCACCACCTACGAGAAGGTGTCCCAGCTGAACCCGGTGTTCCGGCCCGACGGCACGGTGACAGCCGGCAACGCCTGCCCGCTCAATGACGGCGCAGCTGCCGTGGTGGTGATGAGCGAATCCCGGGCCGAGGAGTTGGGGATCAGGCCCCTGGCCCGCATCATCTCGTCGGGCGTATCAGCCCTGAACCCTGAGATCATGGGCCTCGGGCCCATCCAGGCCATCCGCCAGGCCCTCAGCCGGGCCGGTATGACCCCAGACGACATCGACCTGTTCGAGATCAACGAAGCTTTCGCCGCTCAGGTTCTGCCGTCGGCCAACGAGGTCGGGATCGACCTCGACAAGTTGAATGTGAACGGCGGGGCCATCGCCCTCGGCCACCCGTTCGGCATGACCGGCGCCCGCATCATGACCACCCTTCTCAATGGCCTGGAGGACGCCGACAAGGAGTTCGGCGTGGAGTCCATGTGTGTTGGCGGGGGCCAGGGCATGGCCATGGTGGTCCAGCGGCTGAGCTGACCGTCCACCGACCCGCCCCGGCGGATCGGACCCCGGGATTAACCCTGGCCGCCAGAGGCCTCCTGAACCGAAACCTTGCCGGCGCTGATCCACGGCATCATGGCCCGCAGTTCGGCACCAACCTGCTCGATGCGGTGGGCCTTGCCCTCCTCCTCGAGCCGGTAGAAGTTCTCGCGGCCACCGTGAGCCTCGGCCACCCACTCCTCAGCGAACCTGCCACTCTGGATCTCCCCCAGGATCTCCTTCATGGTGGCTCGCACCTTGTCGTCTACCACCCGGGGCCCACGGGAAAGGTCGCCGTACTCTGCGGTGTCTGACACTGAGTAGCGCATACCGCCGATGCCCTGCTCGTACATCAAGTCCACAATGAGTTTCAACTCGTGGAGGCATTCGAAGTAGCAGATCTCCGGCTGGTACCCGGCGTCCACCAAGGTGTCGAAAGCGCTCCGGACCAGCTCGGTCATGCCTCCGCACAGCACCACCTGCTCACCGAACAAATCGGTTTCGCACTCCTCGGTGAACGTGGTCTCGATCACCCCGGCCCGAGCACCTCCCAGGCCGTCGGCGTAGGCCAGTGCCAGGGCCTTGGCGCCCCCGGTCGGATCCTGCTCCACAGCGATCAGGCAGGGAACGCCGCCACCCTCCTCGTAGGTCCGACGCACCAGGTGCCCGGGGCCCTTGGGGGCAATCATGATCACGTCCACGTCGGCCGGCGGGTCGATCAGGTCGAACCGGATGTTGAAACCGTGGGCGAAGGCTAGGGCGTCGCCGGCCGACAAGTTCGGAGCGATGTACTCCTCGTAGACGGCAGCCTGATCGGTGTCGGGTAACAGGATCATGATCACATCGGCCCAGGCCGAGGCATCAGAGAGGGACCGCACCTCCAGGCCGGCCTCGGCTGCCTTAGCCGCCGACGAGGAGCCGTCGCGTAGGCCGACACACACGTCGATTCCGGACTCCTTCAGGTTAAGGGCGTGCGCGTGGCCCTGGGAGCCGTAACCCAGAATGGCCACCTTTCGCTCGGCGATCGCCGAACGGTCAACGTCGATCTCGTAGTAAACGTTTGCCACGGGGTTCTCCTGGCTGTTCTCTGGGTTGTTTCTGGTTGTTTTCGATGGCCCATGGTCCGGCAAGGCGGACCGGCGGGCTGGTAGTCAGTCAGCGACGTCGTCTAGTGACGCCAGGGCCACACGGCCGGTCCGCTGCAGTTCCACGATCCCGAACGGGCGCATCAGATCCTCGAAGTCGTCCACCCGACCAGGCGGGCCGACTAGAGACAGCATCATGTGGTCGGTTCCGACGCTCAGCACCTTGCCCCCGGCCCGGTCCAGGTGCTCCACGATCTCGTCCCGGCGGTCCGGTTCGGCGGTCACCGTGACCAGCATGAGCTCTCGCTCCACGGCGTGCCCGGGGTGCAACTCGCGAATCTCAACCACGTTCACCAACTTGTCCAACTGCTTGATGACCTGATCCAGCGGGGCTGACTCCAGGTCGACCACCACGGTGATCCGGCTGAACCGCTCGTCATCGGTGGGCGCCACGGCCAGCGACTCGATGTTGAAGGCCCGTCGGGCAAACAGGGAGGCCACCCGGGCCAGCACGCCGGATCTGTTCTCCACCTTCACGACCAGCGTGTGGTACCGGTACTCGGGCGCCGGGACGTTCATCGGGGCTGGTCCTGCTGGAACGGTGGCACAACCAAATCGGAGTTCGAGGCCCCAGACGGGACCATGGGGTAGACCTTCTCCTCGGCGGCCACCCGGAAGTCGATAACCACCGGGCGGTCGTCCACCTCGTTGGCCTTGGCAATGGCCCCCTCGACTTCGTCGGGATCGTCGACCCGCATGGCCTCGCACCCCATGGACTCGGCCCACATCCGGTAGTCGGGGACGTCCTTGGACAGGAACACCTCCGAGTAGCGCTCGTCGTAGAACATCTCCTGCCACTGGCGGACCATCCCCAGGTAGGAGTTATTGAGCAACGCGACCTTGATAGGGATGTTCTCGACTGTGGCCGTGACCAGTTCCTGGCCGGTCATCTGGAAGCAGCCGTCGCCGTCTACGGCCCACACCATGCGGTCTGGGTGGGCCACCTTGGCGCCGATAGCCGCCGGGATGGCAAAGCCCATTGTCCCCAGGCCACCCGAGTTGATCCACGTGTACGGGTGGTCGAACTTCCAGTACTGGCTGGCCCACATTTGGTGTTGGCCGACGCCCGAGGAGACGATGGTGTCGTCCGGCGTGGCGTCCCGCAGGCACTCAATGACGTGCTGGGGCTTCAGGGCCTCGCCCGGCGCCCACGGCTCGTAGGCCAGAGGGAACCGCTCCTGCCAACCGCTTATCCGGGAGCGCCAGGCCCCCCGATCCACGTCGCCGGTGCCATTGGCCGACAGTTCGGCGACCAGCGCCTCGATGGCCACCCGGACGTCGCCGCGTATAGCCACGTCAGGACGACGGACCTTGCCTAGTTCGGCCGGGTCGATGTCGACGTGAATGACCTTGGCCTCGGGAGCGAAGCCGTCCAACTTGCCGGTCACCCGGTCGTCGAAGCGGGCACCCAGAGCGACCAGCAGGTCGGACTCCTGCATGGCGGTGACCGCGGTGAAGTTTCCGTGCATGCCGGGCATGCCCAGGCACAACTCGTGACTGTCTGGGAAGGCGCCTCGGGCCATGAGCGTGGTGACCACACCGATGCCGGTCAGCTCGGCTAGCTCCCGAAGGGCCTCGACGGCCCGTGCCTTGAGGATCCCGCCGCCCACGTACAACACGGGCCGCTCGGCTCCCCGCAGGAGGTCGGCGGCAGCTCGGATGCCTTCCGGGTCGACTTCCACCAGTGGGTGGTAGCCGGGGAGGTCGATCTGGACGTCGTCGGTCCACGTCATGGCCGACCGCGGGTTGCCGGGGTCCACGATGTCCTTCGGGACGTCCACCAAAACGGGACCTGGACGGCCCGTGGTGGCGATGTGGAACGCCTCCTTGATGGTGCGCGGGATGTCCTGGGCTTCGGTGACCAGGAAATTGTGTTTGGTGATCGACTGGGTGATGCCCGTCGTATCGCACTCCTGGAAGGCGTCGGTGCCGATCGCCGGGTAGGGAACCTGGCCGGTGATGACCACCATGGGAATCGAGTCGAGGTACGCGTCACACAGCGGGGTAACGATGTTGGTGGCCGCCGGCCCGCTGGTCACCATGGCCACGCCGGGTCGGCCCGTGGCCTGGGCGTAGCCCTCGGCCATGTGGCCGGCGCCCTGCTCGTGGCGGACCAGGACGTGGCGAATCGACGAGTCGATGATCGGGTCGTAGACCGGCAGGATCGCTCCGCCGGGCAGCCCGAACATGACCTCAACGCCCTCCTCCTCGAGGGCGCGGATCAAGGCTCGACCGCCGTCCATCTGTTCTGTGGCCATGGGACTCATGATCTTTTGGGGGACCGGGTGAAAAGCGAAACGACCTCCCTCATCGGGAGGTCGAGGCACGCAACCGTCGGGCGGAGGGGCGCGTGCCTACGGCAGTACCGCTACCTCGGGGGTCGGGGAGGTCGGGAACGGCCGCATGGACCGTAATTATGCGCCGACAGTCCTAGTGACCACAACCTGCCCGGTTGATCGGACCACCGGTGCCACGCGATTACGGGCCCGTCGACCACCATGGGGCCGTGCGACACGGTGTCTACCCGGGGTCCTTCGACCCTCCGACGCTGGCCCATTTGGCCGTGGCTGACGCCGCCCGACGCCGCCACGGCCTGGATCGTGTGGTCTGGACACTGTCTCGCCATCCGCTGGGTAAAGAACGAGGCCGGACCACCGTGGAGGAGCGCCGGACGGTGCTCGACCAGGTGGCCACCGACCACGCCTGGCTAGAGGTCAACGTGGTCGACGCTCGCCTTGTGGCCGACCTGGCCGATGGCTACGACGTGGTGGTCATGGGAGCTGACAAATGGCACCAGCTCCACGACCCCTCGTTCTACGAGGATGGAGCGGCCATGGCCGAGGCCCTGTCTCGCCTCCCGACCTGTGCCGTGGCCCCGCGGGACGGCCTGGAGGTGCCCCGGGAGGCGCTGCTCGAAGTTCCTCGGTGGGTGGCCCGGCAGTCGTCCACGGCAGCCGCCACAGCCGAGCCGTGGACCATGCTCTCCGCTGCCCGTTCCTTCGGGCTGTGGGACGGGTCCTGACCAGACAGGGAACCGCTCGGGCTAGGCCTGGGTGACGGCGCCCTTCTCCGCCCCCTGGGCCAGAGCGGCGTACTTGGCCAGGAAGCCGGACCGGTAGCGAGGCTCAAACGGCTTTAGGTTCGCCCGTCGGTCGGCCAGCGTGACCTCGTCGACCTGCAGATCGATGGTGTGGGTCCCGACGTCAATGAGGATCCGGTCGCCCTCCTCAACTAGGGCGATCGGACCGCCGTCAACGGCCTCTGGTGCCACGTGGCCCACGCAGAATCCGTGGGTTCCGCCGGAAAACCGGCCGTCGGTGACCAGGGCTGCGTCGCCGCCGCGACCGGCACCCTTCATGGCGCCGGTAATAGCCAGCATTTCGCGCATTCCCGGGCCGCCCTTAGGTCCCTCGTAGCGGATCACCACGATGTCGCCGGCCTCGATCCGGTCGGCCAGCACGGCCTCCATGGCCAGGTCCTCGCCATCAAACACCCGAGCCCGACCCTCAAAGTGGTCGAAGTCCAAGCCGGCCACCTTGACCACCGAGCCCTGCGGGGCCAGTGTCCCCCGCAGGATGGCCAGGCCACCCACCTCGTTGATCGGGTCATCGAAGGCGTGGATGACCTCCCCGTCGGGGGCCGGTACGTCCAGTAGGGCCAAGTTCTCGGCCACCGTTCGTCCGGTGACCGTCACCTCTTCGCCGTTCAGGAGGCCCTCATCTAGGAGCATCTGCATGACGACCGGTACGCCACCGATCCGGTCTATGTCCACCATGTGGTAGTTGCCGTGCGGCTTGGTGTCAGCCAGGTGGGGCACCCGTGCGGCCACCCGGTTGAAGTCCTCCAGCTCCAACTCCACTCCGGCCTCGAAGGCGATGGCCATCAGGTGGAGCACGGCGTTTGTCGAGCCGCCGAGGGCCATGACTACGGCGATGGCGTTCTCGAAAGCCCCCCTGGTCATGATCTGGCGGGGTCGGATGCCCTGGCGCAGGAGGTTCATCACGGCATGGCCGCTGGCGAACGCCACGTCGGCCCGTCGGTCGTCGATGGCAGCCGCCGAGGCCGAGCCGGGGAGCGACATCCCGATGGCTTCGCCTACCGAGGCCATGGTGTTGGCGGTGAACATGCCAGCACAACTGCCGATCGTCGGGCAGGCAGCCCGCTCGATGGCCAGCAACTCGTCGTCGTCGATGTCGCCCACCGCATGGGCGCCGACCGCTTCGAACACGCTGACCACGTCCAACTTGCGGCCGTCGTGGTGCTCGCCAGGCATGATCGATCCGCCGTAGACGAAAACCGACGGCAGGTTGATGCGGGCCGACGCCATAAGCATTCCTGGGAGCGACTTGTCGCAGCCTGCGAAGCTCACGAAGGCGTCTAAGCGCTCAGCGTGCATGACCGCCTCGACGGAGTCGGCGATGATCTCGCGGCTCACCAGGCTGGCCCGCATTCCCTCGTGGCCCATCGAGATGCCGTCGCTGACTGCGATGGTGTTGAACTCGATCGGGAACCCGCCGGCCTCCACCACCCCTGCCTTGCACCGCTTGGCCAGGGCATCCAGCGGCATGTTGCAGGGGGTGACCTCGTTCCACGACGACGCCACACCCACCTGGGCTTTGGAGAAGTCGTCCTCGGTCATGCCGATGGCCCGGAGCATGGCCCGGGCGGGGGCGCGGCTGGGACCGTCAGTGACCTCGTGGCTGCGGGGCTTCATCCCCCCGTGGATGGCGTCCGTCATGGACCTGCAGGCTACGCCCACCGGGGCCTTCACCCCCGGTCGAAATGCCCTCCCACGGGCGCCTCCGTGCGGCGGTCTCTCCGACCACCGGACCTACCCTTGCCCGATGGCTTCCCGCCCCCACTTCCGGTCCGACGATCGGGAGCTATTCCGCCTGGCCGTTCCGGCCCTCGGGGCCCTGGTGGCCGAGCCGCTGTACGTGCTAGCCGACACCGCGGTGGTAGGTCACCTGGGCACGGCGCCGCTGGCCGGGCTGGGGGTGGCGTCGGGCTTCCTGATGTTCGGCTATGGCCTCTGCGTGTTCTTGGCCTACGGGACGACGGCCACCGTGGCTCGGCTGAGCGGTGCCGGTGAGCACCGCTGGGCCGCTGACCAGGCCGTCCAGGGACTCTGGCTGGCCCTCGCCCTCGGGGTGGTGCTGGCCGCCACCGGCATCGCCCTGGCCGACCGGATTGTGACCCTGGTCGGGGCAGAAGGTGACGTAGCCGGCCAGGCCAGTATTTACCTACGGATCAGCCTGCTGGGTGCCCCGGCCATGCTGGTCATGCTGGCCGGCGTGGGGTACCTGCGGGGGCTCAAGGACACCTTGCGGCCCCTCCAGGTGGCGGTCGGCACGGCCGTTCTGAACCTGGTTGTAGAACTCGTCCTCATCGTGGGCCTCGGGTACGGCATAGGCGCCTCGGCGGCCGCCACCGTCGTAGCTCAGTGGTTGGGCGCCGCCTGCTACCTGGCCTGGGTGGGACGCGCTGTCCGACGGAACCACGCCTCGTTGGTGCCCCGCGCCAGGTCGATCCGGCGGCTGCTGGTAGTCAGTGGTCGCCTGCTGGTCCGCAACCTCTCGTTGACCGGCACGTTCCTAGTTGGCACCTCGGTGGCGGCCCGGATCGGCCGGGTCGACGTAGCCGCCCACCAGATCGCCTTCCAAGTATGGATGGCGTCAGCCCTCATCATGGACGCCGTAGCTATCGCCGCCCAGGCCATGGTCGGGAACCTCCTGGGAGCCGGTGAGGTTTCGGGTACCCGCCGGCTGGGGCGACGGGTCATCGGCTGGTCAGTGGCCACGGGCGCTTTGATCGGCCTGATGCTCCTGATAACCCGTGGACTGGTTGCTGGGGCGTTCTCCGGCGACCCTGACGTGGTGGGCTTGGCCGGATTCCTGCTCCTGCACGTCGCCCTCATGGCACCCCTCGGCGGGGTGGCGTTTGCCCTGGATGGGATCTTGATCGGTGCCGGCGACGAGCGCTTTATGGCCCGGGCTATGGCCGCCTCAGCGGTCCTGGCTGTGGCCGCCATGGTCAGCGGGCGGCTGGCCGGCCTCGGGATCGGTTGGCTCTGGGCCGCCATCTGGCTGTTCATGGCCGCCCGCTCAGCCCTGTTCATCCGTCGCTTCGCCGGCCACCGCTGGCAGGTGGTGGGTGCCGAGCGCTAGGAACGGGCTCGGTGGGCCAGCAACTCGTTGACGGCCCGACCGTCGGCCTGCCCGCCGGTGGCCTTCATAACCTGGCCGACGAAGAAGCCGGACTTCTTCTTCCGTTCCTGCTCGTCGCCTGAGGTGAAGGCCGCCCAGTCGTCCGGGTGCTCGGCGATCAGGCGGTCCACGAGGGCCTCCATCTCTCCAATTTCCATTGCCTCGAAGCCCAGATCGGTGGCCACGATCGCCGGGTCGCCCCCGTCGGCCACCAGGGTGGACAGCACTGTCTTGGCCTGGGTGGCCGTCAGGTCGCCGCCGGTCTCCATTTTGACCAGGGCGGCGAACGAGGCAGCGTCCAGCCTCCCCGCACCGTCGGCCAGGTTGTTCTCAGCGTGGACTAGGACCCGGGGGCCAGCAGCTCCCTCGGCGATGGCGTCCACTGCGAGGTCGTCTAGCCCCCGCTCCACGGTTAGGGCGGCTGCCTCGGTGTCGACGCTGGCCGCCTCGGCCAGACGGAGTCGGCGTTCCCTGGGAAGCATGGGCAGGGCGGCCCGGATGGCGTCGATCCACTCGTCGGACGGCGCCACCGGGACCAGATCAGGCTCCGGGAAGTACCGGTAGTCGTAGGCCTCCTCCTTGGACCGGAGCTTGTGCGTCCGGCCCTCGTCCTCGTTCCAGTGGCGGGTCTGCTGTTCGACCCTCTCCCCGGCGGTGATCAGGTCGACCTGCCGGCGGGCCTCGTAGCCGATGGCCCGCCCGAGAGACCGCAGCGAGTTGATGTTCTTGATTTCGCAACGGGTACCGAACTCGGCCTGCCCGACGGGGCGGACCGACACGTTGCAGTCCACCCGCATCGAGCCCTCCTCCATCTTCCCATCGGAGGCGCCGATGGCCACCAAGATGGCCCGCAGCTCACCTACGTAGGATCGGGCCTCCTCAGCCGAGCGTAGGTCTGGGGCACCGACAATTTCGATGAGTGGAACGCCGGCCCGGTTGTAGTCGACCAGCGAGTAGCCGGCCTCGTGGATCCGACCTCCCCCACCCACATGGGTGCTTTTGCCCGTGTCCTCCTCGAGGTGGGCCCGCTCAATGCCCACCCGGCGTCCGTCAGGCAGTTCCAGCCAGCCCTCTCCGTTGATCGGGAGGTCGTACTGGGAGATCTGGAAGTCCTTTGGCATATCCGGGTAGAAGTAGTTCTTGCGGGCGAAAACTGACCGCTGAACCTGGCAGTTCAGGGCTAGGCCGACCCGGATGGCCAACTCCACCGCCTGCTCGTTGAGCACGGGCAGCGAGCCCGGCAGGCCGAGGGACACTGGGTCGACGTTGGTGTTGGGCTGGCCGCCAAACCGGTTGGGGGCCGAGCTAAACAGCTTGGTGGCCGTGGCCAGCTCGGCGTGGACCTCCAGGCCGATGACCGTCTCCCAGCCGGGGACGACCTCCGGGGCGGTGGCCTCGGCGTTCACGACCCGCTCCCCGCGGCCTCAAGCACGGCGGCGGCCTGGAACATGGTGGGCTCACCCATGGCCGGGGCCAGGATCTGCACCCCGACCGGCATGCCGTCGTCCCCCACCCCGAACGGCACCGACATGGCCGGGTGCCCAGCCAGATTGGACGGGATGGTGCAGACATCGTTCAGGTACATGGTCATTGGGTCGGCGGTCTTCTCGCCGATGGGGAACGCCGTGGTGGGAGCGGTCGGGCAGAGGAGCAGGTCGAACTCCTCGTAGGCCCGGGCGAAGTCCTGCACGATCAGCGTACGGACCTTCTGGGACTTGCCGTAGTAGGCGTCGTAGTACCCAGCTGAAAGGGCGTAGGTACCAAGCATGATGCGGCGCTTGACCTCGTCACCGAAACCGGCGGTCCGTGTGGCCGTGTTCATGTCGCCGGCGTTGGGGGCGTCAACCCGTAGCCCATACCGAACGCCGTCGTAGCGAGCCAGGTTGGATGAGGCCTCGGCCGGGGCGATCACGTAGTACGCCGACAGGCCGTACACCGTCGACGGAACCGAGGTGGTCTCGACGGTGGCACCGGCCTCATCCAGGGCCGAGGCGGCCTCACCCAGGCGGGACCGCACATCGTCGGCGATGCCCTCAAGGCCGTCGCCGGAGAGCTCCTCGATGACCCCGATCCGCAAGCCTTCAACGCCCCGGTCCAGGACCTCAGTGAGGCTCGCCGCCGGCTCCGGAATGGAGGTGGAGTCCCTGGGGTCGTGGCCCCCAATGGCCTCTAGGAGCAAGGCAGCGTCGGAGACCGTGCGAGCGAATGGACCGATCTGGTCGAGGCTGGAGGCAAAGGCCACCAGGCCATAACGGGACACCGCCCCGTAGGTGGGCTTCACGCCGACCACTCCGCACAAGGCTGCCGGCTGACGGATCGACCCACCGGTGTCGCTACCTAGGGCCAGGGGGGCGAAACCGGCAGCCACTGCGGCAGCCGACCCGCCGGACGAACCTCCAGGGACCCGGGTGAGGTCCAACGGGTTGCGAGTCACGCCGAACGCCGAGTTCTCCGTCGAGCTACCCATGGCGAACTCGTCCAAGTTGGTCTTACCGACCACCACGGCCCCGGCAGCGGCCAGCCGCTCTACCACGGTGGCGTCGTAGGGAGGGAGCCAGCCCTCCAGGATCCGCGATGAGCAGGTGGTGGGCACCCCGCGGGTGCACAGGTTGTCCTTTAGGGCCACCGGAACGCCGGCCAACGGGCCGGGATCCTCGCCAGCCGCCACCCGCCGGTCCACCTCGTCGGCCGCAGCGAGCGCCTCGTCGGCCAGCACCAGGTTGAAGGCGTGGATCTCAGGCTCGCCGGAGCGAATGGTCTCCAGGTGCTCGTCGACCACCGACCGGGCCGACCGCTCCCCAGAGCGCACGGCGGCCGCCAGACCCCGGGCGCTCACGGCTCCTCCCCGAGGACGGGGGGCACCCGGAACTGCGCCTCCTCCACCGACGGTGCGGCGGCCAGCACCTCGTCGCGGTCGCTGGTCGGACCAGGCACGTCAGCCCGAAAAACGTTAACCATCGGCAGAGGGTGGGCCGTCGGCGAAACGTCGGTCAGGTCCAGGGCGTCGAGGTCTGCCGCGTGGTCCAGCACGTCGGCCAGTTGGCCAGTGAAGGCGTCCAGCTCGGCGTCAGACAGGGTGAGCCGGGCCAAGTCGGCCACGTGGGCTACGTCGTCGCGGGTGATCCGTTCGGTCATCGGGAGGGCAGGGTAGGGCTCAGCCGGGCTGGACGACGATCGTGACCTCGACGTCCGGCTGGTTCTGCCGGCCCGGTGCCGGGTCCTGGGAGGCCACCACAAGGGCGTTGCGGTCTACCGGCTGGTCTCCGCCGGTGTCGGGCAGGCCCACGACTATTACGTTGCGGAACCCCGCCACCTGGAGCCGGCTCTCAGCCACGGCCAGGGTCAGCCCCTCTATCGCCGGCACCGACCTTGGAACGGCCCCCATCGAAACGACAACTCGTACGTCGTCACCAACCGACAGCTGAGTACCAGCAGGGGGCTCGATCCGGGACACCCGGCCAGCCACCACCCACTCGTCGTACTCCTCTCCCATGGTGGGGGCTAGGCGCAGAGCAATCAGCTCGGCCACCACATCGGCCGGCATCAGGCCAACCAGCCCTTCGGGAACCTGCCGGGGCAGCGGTCCAGCGGACACCCGGAGGCTCACCTCGGTTCCCTGCGGTACCGGCTCTCCCGAGGCCAGGACCTCCAGCACCAGGCCGGCGGGCACGTCCTCGTCGGAGGTGCGGGTCACTTCACCCACTTCTAAGCCGGCGTCGGTCAAAACCCGCTCAGCCTCGGTCAGGCTCACCCCGACCAGCCCGCCGGGAACAGGCAGGCGCAACGGGCCCAACGACACCTCCAAAAGGACCGTCTCCCCGGCGGCCAGCCGGGTCCCGGCCTCCGGACGCATGCCGAGTACCTCCCCGGAGTCGCTCCCGTCCTGCCGGACGTCGCGGGTCTCGACCGTCCACCCCAACTCGGTGAGCAGCGAGCGGGCGCTGTCGCCCGAGGACCCCACGAGGGACGGGACGGCCCGACGGGACGGCCGGCTGACCTCCCACAGCATGGCACCACCAACCACCGCGCCGACGGTCAGGATCCCGGCCAGTAGCAAGCCGGTCCAGCGGCGACGGGGGCCGACCGGACGGGGAGGCGGTGGGGCCGGTGTCGGTGGCTCGGTAGGTGATGGGAAGACGGTCGGAGTGGCCCGGGTCGGCTCGCCGGGCACCGGCGAGGCGCCCACCTCGCCCGGACCGACCAGCGGTAGGGGCTCGGGACGTGACATCCGGCCAGCGATGTCCAGCAGCATGCGGCCCAGCTCGCGGGCCGTCGGTCGGTTCGCCGGGTCGGCAACACCGGCGTGGGCCACCACCGGGACCAGTGGACCCAGGGCGTCGGGAATGGGCACGTTCTGTCCGATCCGGGCGGCCAGTGTGCCCTCCAGGGTCTCGGCCACGAACGGGAGGTGGCCGGTGACGCCCTCGACCATGCAGAGGGCTAGGGCGTAGACGTCGGACCGACCATCCAGAGCCAGGCCCTGGGCCTGTTCCGGTGAGGCGTAGCGGGCCGTGCCGATCACCCCACCGCCGCCGAACAGCTCCCGACTGGCGGTCCCGGTAAGGGCATCAGCCAGGCCGAAGTCGGCGATCCGCAGACGGGAGTCTTGGCCAAAAAGCAGGTTGGCGGGCTTGACGTCGCGGTGGACGATGCCCTGCCGGTGGGCGTGATCCAGCGCCCGGCAGGCCTCGAGGGCCACCGTCAGCATCTGCGAAGGGGCCAGGGTACGGCCCGAGGAAAGGATGCTCCGCAAGCTGCCGCCCCCGAGATACTCGGTCACCAGGTAGGCCTGGCCGTCGACCCCCCAGTCGTAGATCGACACCACGTGGGGGTCGGCCAGTGAAGCCACCAGGCGGGCCTCGGCCCGGAAGCGGTCCACGAATGCCTCGTCACCTACCAGCGAGGAATGCAGCACCTTGACCGCCACCTGACGGCCCAGCGAGAGGTCGTCGGCCAGGTAGACGGTCCCCGACCCGCCAGTCCCAATGGCGTTACCCAGGCGGTAGCGGCCACCCAGCATCCGACCCACCATGTTCCCGCTGGGCGCGCCCGGTCCCCCGGGGTTCGCTGTGGGGACGTGGGCGGAGAACCGGGGATCTCCCCCGAACGGTCCGTCGGTCACCCCCTGAGGCTACCCGTGCAGACCCCGTGGATAGCCTGCACCCGTGACTCGCCGGAACGCCCTTGTCATCAGCGTTCTGCTCGGGTTAGGGGCCGGGATCATGGTCCTCACGGTCCTGCTGCCCTCCGGGGACCCGGGTGACGTCTCGGTGGACTCCAACCCGTCGATCCTGGAACTCTTGCCTCCCCGCGGCGACACCGTCCTCCCGCAAGCCAACGTCGGAGTGATCCTGGCCCCCGGGTGGGCGGGCGAAATCCTCCACATCGGGGGCACGGTGGTCCCGGTGGACCAACAGCGCATCGAGAAGGCGCTCAACTCGGTGATCTTCCGACCCGGTGCCGACCTGGCCCTGGTGCGGCTTCCGGCCCAGGAGGTGTGCACCACCGTGCGCTACTGGCCGGTCCGCAACCCGGACCGAACGGCGAACATCGACTGGTGCTTCCGGGTCGACGGCTAATCCGGCTGCAGTCGACCAGGACGGCTCAGCCGGGCAACTCTCCAGTATCCAGTAGGCGGGCGAAGGCCTCCTCGTCGAGAACGGGTACGCCCAGCTCCTCGGCTCGAGCCAACTTAGAGCCCCCGCCCTCGCCGGCGACCAGGGCGGTGGTCCTGACCGACACGCTGCCCGGTGAGGTTCCTCCTCGGGCCACGATGGCCGCCTTCGCCCCATCGCGGGAGTAGCCAGCCAGGGTGCCGGTGACCACCACGGCCATGTCGGCCAGCAGGGGTTCGACGTCGGCCCCAACGACAGGCACCGCCACCAGATTCACCCCAGCACCCCGCAGGCGGTCCAACAGGTCGCGACTGGACGGTCGACGCAACCAGCCGTGCACGCTGGCCGCGATGACCGGGCCGAGGCCATCGACAGCCTCCAGGTCCTCGATTGAGGCCCCCTCCAGCCCGTCCAGATCACCAAAGGCGGCAGCCACCGCGTCGGCCACCGTGGTACCCACGTGCGGGATCCGCAGCCCGAACAACAGGCGTCCCAGGGGCCGGTCCCGGGACCCCTCGACGGCCTCGCGCAGGTTGCGAACCGACGTCTCCCCGAAGCCGTCCCAGCCGGCGATCCGGTCGTAGTCCAGCGAGTAGATCCCGGCTACATCGGCGAGGAGGCCCTCGCCTACGAACAGGTCGACCCGCTGTTCACCGAAGCCCTCGATATCCATGGCCCCTCGGGAGGAGAAGTGCTCGATCCGGCCCCGGACCTGCCGGGGACATGAATGGTCGGTGCAGAAGGTGGCCGCCTCGCCCTCCGGGCGGACCAGCGGGCCACCGCACTCCGGGCACGACGTGGGAAACGACCACTCGCGCAGCCCCTCCGGACGCTCGGCCAGCACGGGTCGCAGTACCTCAGGGATGACGTCGCCCGCCTTGCGGACCACCACCAGGTCGCCCGGCCGGACATCTTTCTCCCCGACCTGGTCAGCGTTGTGCAGGGTGGCCGCGGTGACCGTCGAGCCGCCCACGAACACCGGCTCCAGCCGAGCGAACGGCGTGGCCTGGCCCCCCGGCCCGATCGACACCTCGATGTCCAGCAGCCGGGTGGTTCGCTCCTCGGGAGGCAGCTTGTAGGCCACGGCCCACCGGGGGGCCCGAGCGGTGAACCCCAACCGCTCCTGAAGCCCCAGATCGTCCACCTTTACCACCACGCCATCGATCTCGTAGTCCAGGTCATGTCGGGAGTCCTCCACCCGGGCCACATGAGCCACCACTTCCTCGAAGTCGGTAAACCGGTGGAGGTGCTCGTTAACCGAAAGGCCGAGCGTGGACAGCCAGGCCAGAGTGTCGCCGTGCGAGCCCAGGTCGGGGCCGCCGACCATCTCACCCAACTGGTAGGCCCAGAAGGAGAGATCCCGAGTGGCAGTCACCGCAGCGTCCTTCTGGCGCAGCGAACCCGCCGCCGTGTTGCGGGGGTTGACGTAGGCCCTCTCCCCGGCCGCCGCCTGGGCGGCGTTCAGGGCTTCGAAAGCCGACCGGCCCATGTAAACCTCGCCCCGTACTTCCACAACAGCCGGTGCCCCGTCGGACAAACGGTCTGGGACGTCGTTGATAGTGCGGACGTTGGCTGTGACGTCCTCTCCGACCCGGCCGTCGCCCCGAGTGGCCGCCTGTACCAGGTGGCCGTCCTCGTAGCGCAGCGACACGGCCAAGCCATCGAACTTCAACTCGCAGGCCCAGGCGGGAACCGGGTCATCGTCGAGGCGACGGAGGACCCGCTCGGACCAGGCCCGTAGTTCATCCATGTCAAAGGCGTTGTCCAGCGACCGCAGGGGAACTCGATGGGCCACCTCGTCGAACGTGGACCGTCCGGTGCTGCCCACCCGGCGGGTAGGCGAGTCGTCGGTGGCCAGTTCCGGGTACTCGGCTTCCAAGGCCCGAAGCTCCACCACGAGAGCGTCGTAGTCAGCGTCCGGGATCTCCGGCTCGTCCTCGGCGTGGTAACGCTCAAAGTGATATCCCACCAGGGCTCGAAGCTCGTCGATCCGGGTCGCCGCGTCCTGCACAAGCCGATTCTACCGGCGGCCCGCGACGGGCTTCGGGCCGGCGACCGGCCCGTAGCCTGATCGGGTGAACCGCCCGACACCCTTCTTCGGCAATTTCCCACCACCAGGGCGGCGGGCCGAGTGGGCCGACGTCTGGGGCCTGCGATCGATCTGGTTACTCCTCCCCGTCCTGGCAGGACCGGCGATCGCTGATGCCCTCCACGACATGGACGCCACGCCCCGTTCGACGGCTTCAGTGGCGCTGTGGGTCCTGTGGGCGGCCGGGCTGACGGCCACCCTCGTCCCCCTGCCGCTGACCCTGACCGCGCTCCGCCTCGGGGGTCCGGCCGTCGCCGCTCTGGCCGCGTGGAGTGCGGCGACCACCGGCGACGCCGTGCACACCGCCTTCGCGCTGGCCGCCGCGGTCTTCGTTGTCCTTGCTACCTCCGCCGCCCCGGTAGCCGACCGCTTCGTGGACGGCGCCTCCTACGGCGATGAACGCCGATTCCTACTCCGGGCACCCGGACCGGTCGCCCTGGTGCTGGGGCCG
>JAKURV010000009.1:0-14485 GCA_022452035.1 Acidimicrobiales bacterium
GGGCGGCTCCATGATGGGCTTCCAGATCAGCGGGGCAAAGGAGCTGTTGGAGCTGGTATCGGTGCCGGTCCACGCCCAGCGGGACGAGGCCGGATTCATCGCCGAGGTGACGGGCTTAGGCGACGACGAGATTGTCGGACACGACAGCGGCGACGTTGTGTCGGTCGGAGCGATCGACATCGAGCTCATCCATACCCCGGGCCACACGCCGGGCAGTCAGTGCTTTCTGGTCGACGGGCGCCTAGTGGCCGGCGACACGTTGTTTCTGGAGGGCTGTGGTCGGACCGACCTCCCCGGTGGGGATCCGGCCGCCCTTTACCACAGCCTCCATCACCGCTTGGCCAAGGTCCCCGACGACGCCGTGCTGTATCCCGGCCACCTGTACTCGCCCCAGCCGTCGGCGCCAATGGGCGACACCCGCCGGGACAACTTCGTGTTCATGCCCCGCTCCGAGGAGCAGTGGCTGGCCATGTTCGGCGGCTGACTACAACCGGCCCCAACCACGAGTGGAGGATTCCCATGTTTCGAGCCTTGCGAGTCGACCGGACCGAGGACGGTTTTCAATGGGCCGTCGTTGATCTGACTGACGACGACCTCCCAGAGGGCGACGTCCTGGTCGACGTCGAGTACTCCACGGTCAACTACAAGGACGGCCTAGCCGTTACCGACACAGCTCCCGTGTTGCGGAACTTCCCCATGGTTCCCGGCATCGACTTGGCTGGCACGGTGTCGGCTTCCGACGATCCGGAAGTGTCGGTCGGGCAGCGGGTGGTCGTGAACGGCTGGGGGATTGGTGAGGAAACCTGGGGTGGGTTCGCCCAGCGGGCCCGGGTCCGCGGCGGGTGGACGGTCCTCCTCCCGGACGGCATCGGATCGGCAGAAGCCATGGCCATCGGGACGGCCGGCTACACGGCCATGCTCTGCGTCCTGGCCCTCGAGGATCACGACGTCACACCGGAGGCCGGTCCGGTGCTGGTCACCGGAGCCGCCGGAGGCGTGGGCAGCGTGGCCGTGGCCGTGCTGGCCGCCCGTGGCTACGAGGTACACGCCTCGACGGGCCGTCCCGAGGAGGCCGACTACCTGGTCGGCCTCGGAGCATCGGAGATCGTGGACCGGACTGAGCTTTCAGAAACCGGTGGGCGCCCGCTGGCCCGAGCCCGGTGGGCGGGGGCCGTGGACGCCGTGGGGAGTCACACGCTGGCCAACGTCCTGTCCCAGATCCGACCAGAGGGCTGCGTGGCGGCCTGTGGCAACGCCCAGGGCACCGACCTGACCACCACGGTCTTCCCGTTCATCCTTCGAGGGGTCACCCTCCGTGGCGTGCACTCGGTACACGTACCGCGACCTCGGCGACTCGAGGCCTGGCGTCGCCTGGACGAGGACCTGGATCGGGATCTGCTGGCTTCTATGACCCGGACAGTCGGCCTAGATGACGTGCCGGCGGTGGCTGCCGAGATCTTGGCCGGGCGAGTGCGCGGCCGGGTTGTGGTCGACGTCCACGCATAGGCCGACGGGAGGGCGACCGGTGCGGCTTGGCTTGGGGATCGATGTCTGGTCTGAACAACGTATCGAACTGCCTCTACGCCGGATCCTGCTGGCCGAGCGCCTGGGCTTCGACTCGGTGTGGACGGCGGAGATCTATGGAGCCGATGCCATCACCCCTCTCGCCTTCTTAGCTGCCCACACCCGCTACCTCCGGTTGGGCAGCGCTGCGGCTCAAGTCCCGGCGCGACCACCAACCACCACGGCCATGCAGTTCGGCACGTTGGAGGCTCTGGCCCCTGGTCGGGTGGTATGCGGCTTGGGTCTCTCGGGGCCCCGAGTGGCCGAGGGGTGGTACGGCCAGCCGTGGGGTAGTCCGAACCAGCGGCTCCGGGACTACGTGGCCATCGTCCGACAGGCGTTCCGCCGGGAGGGCCCGGTAGCCCACGACGGCCCGGAGCTGTCCCTGCCCTACACAGGGCCCGGTTCGGTGGGGGCCGGTCGACCCCTAACCTCGATCCTGCACATGAATCCGGACATCCCGATTTTCTTGGCTACCGGCGGTCCGGCCAACGTGCGGCTGACGGCCGAGGTGGCCGACGGCTGGCTGCCCCTCGGCTACACGCCGGGTAGCGCCCATCTCTACGAGGAGGACCTGGCGGAAGGCCTACGGCGGGGTGGTCGGTCCATGGACGATTTGGAGGTACAGACCGGGGCGATGTTGCACCTGACTGACGACGTGGGAGCAGCCCTGGACGCCGTCCGACCGGGGGTAGCCATGCGGGTCGGCGGCTACGGGACGGCCTCCCATAATTTCCACCGCGACGCCATGGTGCGACGGGGGTTCGGCGAGGCGGCCGACCGGATCGTCGAGCTGTTTGTTGCGGGCCATCGCGAGGAGGCGGCTGCTGCGGTTCCCGACGACTACCTGGACGACGGTGCCCTGGTCGGGTCCCGCCGTCGTATCGCCGAACGGTTCGAACAGTGGTGCTCTACGGCGACCACCGGGCTTACCGTGCGCCCGTCGACGGTCGACGAGATGGAGCTGGTAGTCGAGTTGGCCGGGTGTGAGCCACGGTCTGACGTGGAGGTCCCGCCGGGTCCAACCTTCTGAGGTTGACTGCTGCCGCCGGGTCCGGCCCGCTGGGTGGTGCGCGAGGAGGGACTTGAACCCTCACGTCCTTGCGGACACAGGAACCTGAATCCTGCGCGTCTGCCAATTCCGCCACTCGCGCGAGCAGCGTCGGGAAGGCTAACGGGATCCGAGGTAATGAGGCACGGCACCCGGTGGGCGCCGGGACCGCCCGGAGGTCGACCGGTAGCATCGTCGGCACCGTGGGTGCCGTCTTTCCCCTTCTCGTCGGGCCGAGCGGCCCCCGGCCAGTACCAGGGGCCCTGTGATGGCCATCCGGCGGTCCCGTCGACCCCGGTCCGTGCGCCTGGAGGCCGGAACGGCCACCCACACAGGCCGGATCCGGACGTCCAACCAGGACGCTGTGGGCATGGTCGACGACCTGTTTGTGGTGGCCGACGGCATGGGGGGCCACCGGGGGGGCGAGGTGGCCGCCGCCGAGGCAGTCGGCGTCCTGATGGTCGGCCTGGAGCGTTCCGACCGGGCGGGCCTAGTAGCCGCCGTACGTGCTGCCAACCGGTCGATCCTGGAACGGGCGGCCGTCGAGCCGGACCTTTCGGGGATGGGAACCACGCTGTGCGCCCTAGCCGTGGTCGATTCGCTTACCGGGGACGACGCCCTGGCCGTGGCCAACATCGGTGACAGCCGCGTCTACCGGTTCGCGGCCGGTTGCCTCGACCAGGTCAGCGACGACCACAGCCTGGTAGCCGACCTAGTGCGGGCCGGGGAGATCACCGCCGAGGAAGCGGCCCGCCATCCGCAGCGCAATATCCTGACCCGGGCCCTGGGCATCGAGGCTGATCCGCTGATCGACAGCTGGGACTTGGTACCGGTCCACGGTGACCGGTACCTGCTGTGCAGCGACGGCCTCTTCAATGAGTTGGGTGACGAGAGGCTGGCCGAGGTGTTGTCCGAAGGTTCGGTCCAGGAGGTCGCCGACCGCCTGGTCGACGAGGCGGTGGACAACGGGGGCCACGACAACGTCACAGTGCTGGTGGCTGAGGTAGTAGCCGGCCCGGAGTCCCGAGGAACGGATCGACCGGCCATCCCGATGGCCCGTTCGGAGCAGGCCCTTCGTCCATCGCCGGTTCCCGAGAACGGGCCCGGCGTCGTCCGGGCCTCCCTGGCCTCGGCGTCCTGCATCCTGGCCGCCGCCGTGCTGGTCCTCGGGATGTACGCCCACCAGGGCTGGTTCATCGGATCGGACGACGGCGACGTAGCGGTGTTTCGGGGGCGCCCGTCGGGCCTTTTGTGGTTCGAGCCGACGCTGGTGGAGGGTGGGGACCTGCGGGTCGCTTCTCTGGACGAGCCGACGCGTATCGCTGTCGGCGAGACGATCGTCGTTGGATCCCTAGACGAGGCCCGACGTCTGATCGAAGGCTTCCGGGGGGCCGTGAATGGAGCTTGACCAGCGGCCGCGGGAATCGGACGAACGGTAGAATTGGTCGCCGTGTCCACATTGGGTCCCACTGTCTTCAACCAGCGGTACGAGCTCCACCGGCAGATTGCCCGCGGCGGCATGGCCGACGTGTACCTGGCGCGCGACCTGCTGCTGGATCGTCCGGTGGCGGTCAAGGTCCTGTTCGATGAGTTCTCTGGCGATCCCAGCTTCGTGGAGCGCTTCCGTCGGGAGGCCCAGGCGGCAGCCAACCTCAACCACCCCAACATCGTCAGCGTGTACGACTGGGGTGAGGAGCAGGGCACCTACTTCATCGTGATGGAGTACGTGGAGGGCAGGAGTTTGGCCGAGATGCTCCGCACCGAAGGTGGTATCCATCCGGATCGGGCGGCCGACATCGCGGCCGATATCGCGGCCGCCCTGGCCTTCGCCCACCGCAACGGCCTGGTTCACCGTGACGTCAAGCCGGGGAACGTGCTGGTAGCGCCGAACGGCGAGGTCAAGGTGGCTGACTTCGGCATCGCCACGGCCCTTGTCGGAGCTCGCAACGACCTCACCCAGGCCGGTTCCGTCATGGGTACAGCCACTTACTTCTCGCCCGAGCAGGCTCAGGGCCGGCCAGTTGACCCGCGGAGTGACCTTTACTCGTTGGGTGTCGTGCTCTACGAGATGCTCTTGGGGCGTCCACCGTTCACCGGGGAGACCCCGGTGGCCATCGCCTATCGGCACGTCCAGGACAGCCCCCAGTCGCTGCGGGCTGCCGGGGCGGCGGTGGCTGAGTCCCTGGAGGCCATCACCCTCAAGCTGCTGGCCAAGAACCCTGTCAATCGGTATCCCACCGCCGAGGACCTTCGGGGCGACCTCCGTCGCTACCGTGAGGGGGCCCACGACCTTCGGGCCACCCAAGGGATTCCCTCTCCAACCAGCCCGGCTGTACCCCTGCCAGCACCGGGCGTGGATTTTGGCAAGGGAACTAGGCACCGGCGCGACGACGGCCTGCGCCGCACGGCCCTATTCACCGTCGTGCTGGTCGGCCTACTAGTGGCCTTCGGCTACCTGGTGCTGGAGTTCTTCGACACGTTGGGAGTCGACGGTGGCGACGATCCGGCTCCGACGGGGGTGGCCCTGGTGGAGGTACCGACGCTCATTGGCCGTCCGGTGGACCAGGCGCGGGCGACCCTGCGAGACGCCCGGTTGAGTGTGCAGATGGACTACGAGGCCAACTCGGACTACCCGGAGAACACGGTATTCGGCCAGGAGCCACGGGCCGGAACCAAAATTGAACCGGCCGAGACAGTCCGGTTGTGGGTCAGCCAGGGGACGGGACCCATGGTCCTACTGGACGTTCTTGGTGACCAGGCCGCCGATGCCACCCGCGACCTTCAGGCCATGGGCCTCAAGGTGGAGACGGTCGGCCAAGAGCATCCGGTGGTGCCCGATGGCGAGGTCATCGACCAGTCACCTGACCCGGGGATCGAGGTGGCCGTGGGTGCTCGGGTGATCCTGTTCGTATCGACCGGACCAGCCGTCGAGGAGGTACCTGACCTCTCCAACCGGCCGGTCCTGGATGCCATGAACATCGTCTCCAAACTGGGGTGGCAGGCCAGCACCATGGAGGAGCGGAGCCGGACGGTGCCCATTGGACAGGTAGTCCGTACCGAGCCGCCTGCCCATAGCGAGCTGGCACCCGGGAGCACCCTCCTGATCGTGGTGTCGTCCGGCCTTCCGCTGGTCCCGGTGCCGCCGGTCGAGGGCATGCGGGAGTCGACAGCCGTCCTGGCTCTCGAGTCGATCGACCTCGCGGTGAACGTGCGCTACGAGCCCCTACCCGCCTTCAGCCCAAACGACGGGCGGGTCATCAGCCAAAGCCCAGTCGCCGATTTAGAAATCGATCTGGGTACCACGGTGACCATCGTGGTCGGGCAAGCCGAGGATCCGGAGGGGGCCGACGCCGAGGATCCGTCCGGCTGATCCGGACCGGGTCTGGTCAGGAGACCCGGGTCAGGAAGTTGGCCAGCAGGTCGTGTCCGCTAGCCGTCAAGATCGACTCGGGGTGGAACTGCACACCCTCGACGTCAAGATCCCGATGGCGGAGCCCCATGACGAGGCCGTCCTCGCTAGTCGCTGTGATCTCTAGCTCGTCGGGGACCGACTCACGGTCCACGATCAGGGAGTGGTAGCGGGTGGCCTCAAGGGGGGCGGGGAGTCCAGCGAACACGCCGGTGCCCTCGTGGTGGATTCGGGATGTCTTGCCGTGCATGACTTCCGGAGCCCGGACCACCTCGCCGCCCCATGCCGCACCGATGGCCTGGTGACCGAGGCAGACGCCCAGCACGGGGACTCGGCCGGCGGCCCAGCGGATGACTGCCGTGGACACGCCGGCGTCCTCGGGACGACCGGGTCCCGGGCTGATGAGCACTGCGTCGGGCTCCAGGGCCTCGACCTCGTCGACGGTGACTGCATCGTGGCGGTGGACCTGCGGGTCGGCACCTAGCTCGCCGAGATACTGGACGAGGTTGTAGACGAACGAGTCGTAGTTGTCGATGACCAGAACCCGGGCGCCCACCCGGCCACGCTAGCCAACGCTGCCCGTCGAGCCGTCGGAGAATCGCCTTGGACTACCCGGGTTAGCCACCCGTTGCCCTATCCTCCGGGTCATGTCGAGCAGCGAGGACACTGAACCGCAGGATGCACCAGCGCGGCCCATTCCGGCTAAGCGCAGGGTTCAGGGCGGTCGGGTCACCCCCAAGGGGACCCGGGCTGGTGCTCCCCCCAGCAACTCGCTGTCGGCGGGCCACGAGCCATCTCCTACCTGGGTGGCAGCGCTGATGTTCGGCCTACTGGGCCTGGGCATCCTCATCATCTTCTTCAACTACGTGGGATGGATGCCGGGTGGGACAAGCAACGGGATCCTGCTTCTGGGCCTGGGTTCCATCCTGGGCGGGATCATCACCGCCACCCAGTACCACTAGCCGGTTGCCTCCGGGCAGCCGCTGGTGAATCACAGCGGTGTAATTCGTCCACAAACTTGTCCACAGCTTGTGGACGACGCGTCCGGATCTACTCCTCGGTAGCCATCAGCTCCATGTCGTCCATGCAGTGGCGAGGTGGATCCGGGCTCTCGTCAGTGGCGACTGTCATTCGGACCTCAGTCCCGCAGAGACTGCACCGGTACTGCAGCTTGACCTTCCGAAGCTCGCCGACGGGTGGCGGTTCAGGAAGCGGCGTGGCCAGCGTCCGAAGAACGGCGAGGCCCATACGAAGCAGAACTATGGCCACCGCGATGGCCACGAGGATCTTGAGGACCAGCACCTGTCCAGCCTACGGGCCACCCCCTGGTGGACGCCCGTGGGCGCGTGACGCCCACCGGTTCTGATCCGGCCGGTAGGGTCCGGTCCGCCCCGACCGGCTCGCTCGGTCGACCGCCCTTCCGGAGGACACCCCATGGAGCCGACCACCGCCACCGACCTGGCCCTCCTGGTTCTCCGAGTCGTCGTCGGCCTGACCCTGGCCGGCCACGGATGGAACAAGTTCACTGGGGGCGGGAAGATCCCGGGTACCGGGCGGTGGTTTGACAGCATCGGCATGCGTCCGGGGCGGCTCAACGCCTATTTGGCCGCTTCCACCGAGGTGGGTGCCGGCCTGCTGCTGGCTGTGGGGCTGCTGACTTCACTGGCCGCGGCGGGGGTGATTGGCGTGATGACAGTGGCCGGCTGGACATCGCATCGGACCAACGGCTTTTTCATCATCAAGGAAGGTTGGGAGTACGTGTTCGTGCTGGCCTCCGTATCCCTGGCGGTGGCCACCCTGGGCCCCGGATCCTGGTCGGTGGACGACGCCCTGGGTATCGCCGGCGACATGGATGGCATGACCGGCTTCTGGATTGCCCTGGTGATTGGCGTGGGGGGCGGCATCGCCCAGATGCTGACCTTCTACCGGCCGTCCAGCGTGTCATCGGGGGGCTGAAGCCTCGCTTCTGCCCGCGGGGCCGACGGATTGCCTGTAGCCGATCGACCCCCTTTGGCCATGGTGTTTGCCTGTGATCTACGGATAGTCAACAACCCGGCCCTGGTTGCGGCATGGCGTGGAAACGTCCCACCTGTGACATTGCATGTCCTCGATGACTGTTTGTTGAACATGCCACGGTCACCTACAAACTTGAAAGCACCACGACTACAAATCCGGCTATTCCCAGGGCTCTTCGAAATGCGTTGGCGCCATCGAAGGTCTCTAGATAACTCCAGATGCTAAGGCTCACCAAGAAAATGGAGTCCATGAGCCGATTAGTGACCGATCCCTGCTCAGTCATCCGTCCCACCACGGCGGCAACGATCACGACAATCAGAGGCAGATTTGGTATCTGGCCAACCGTGTAGCCACGGATCGTGAAGTTGCGGTTGAGGCTCACCTCGAAACGCTATTGGAGAGCGTGTTGAATTCTTCCTGCATAGCTCTCGGTGCCCCAATCCGGGTCTCTCTGGTGGAGGGCTGTCGAACTCAGGGGTGACCAGTCACCACTGCAGGGTCGTTGCCTAGGCACGAGAAGTGTCGAGAATCGGGATCAGTTGGCGAGACTCAAGTACTGGGTGAGGTCTCGGATGTCGTCGAGGGATTCGATGTCGACAAGGGCCTGCTTGAGGGCTGTGGCATCATCGGCTCCGAGTACCCCGTCCATGCACGAATCGAACTTGGCGAGCAGTTCGTCTTCGCTGAACGGAAGCGCCGCTGACCCCCGAGGATGTTCAACTGTGCGTTCCAGCGTGCGACCGTCACGGAGCAGGATCGTCACGTTCTCATGTTCTGCAGTTTCGGACAGCGCCTCCATCCGGATTCTTGGCAACAGCGCCCGAACCTCTTCCTCGGCGATGGCCGTAGGCGTGAAGTCGGCCACGAGGACGGCTCCGCGGTGCAAGGCCACCGCTAGGCAGAACTCCATGCTGAAGCGCGCCTCGAGTTCGTCTTCCGGCTTCGGGAACTTCAACAACTCGATGTTCCTTGCAGGGATGCGGGCAATAACCTCGGCCACCTCATTGGGAGTAAGGCCGTGCTCAGCCCGCAGTGACAACACGCCGTCGATTGCAGAGGTCGTGTAGCTGCAGCACGGATATGGCTTGACGCAGAGTCCGAACTCGACAATGGCGAGTGGGTCCCCAAGCTTTGAGAGGGGAATGTCGAAGCCGGGAGCGTCCCCATCGGCTAGAAGTCGGAGAGTCCCCCAGTCACCGTCAAGAGCGTCGACCGACCCGGTGGCGCCTACGCCAGCTAACGCGGCGGCCAAGACACCGTTGTGGGCCGCCAGCCCGGTGTGCAGGTGGATGGTCGTCGTGCCGAGTTGGGATTTTGATCCAGCCGCCAAACTCGTAGCAATGGAAAGAGCGTGACCGGTGGTAGCGGCGTCGAAGCCGAGGAGGCGTGCGCAGGCAACCGAAGCTGCCAGTGTTCCGATTGTGGCCGTTGAGTGGAAACCCTTATGGAAGTGCGACATGTTGAGGGCCTCACCCAGGCGTAGCTGCACCTCAACCCCCACGATGTAGGCGTCAAGTAGAGACCGACCCGAGGCTCCACGCTCCTCGCCGAGCGCGAGCAGGGCGGGGAGTATGACCGCACTCGGGTGGCTGGCGGCTGGAACGTCGTAGTCGTCGAAGTCAAGGGCGTCGACAGCTGTGCCGTTGGCCAATGCCGCCCACGGGGCCGGTCGGCGCTCTGAGTCCCCAACGACGGTGGCCGCCCCGGTGCCCCATCCCACAATGGCGTCGCGTGCTGCGACGCTCGCGGGGTCGTGGGCGCCGGCCACCAGGCAAGCGACGGTGTCGATGCACCCGTCCCTAGCGCGGTCGTAGGCCCCGCCCTCATGGTCTTTGGAGACTCCCGATGCCCATTCGGCAATCACAGAAATTGCACTCACGACTTCAACCCCAGACCTGTTCGGCGACCCGCAGAAAGTTGCCGCCGAGGATTCCGGCGACCTCAGCATCGGAGAGCCCCCGGGCGAGCAAGTGGTCACAGATTTCGTGGATCTGCTCCGGATGTGCACCGGTGATACCTGGAGTGTCGTACTGCTGGCCTGGAGGCCAGTAGTCGGGCCTGGCGCTCAACTCGCCGGCCAGATCAATCGACTCGTGAATGTGGTCAAGGCCGATGCCGACATGTTCCGGCCCAACGAGGTCGAGGTAATGGCATGCGTGTTCGACCAGACGGTCAGTCGAGCTGTCGTTGTCACCGAGGAAGATGCCGAGGCCACAGACTCCGATCACACCACCGGTGGCTGCGCACGCCAGGGCCTGGTCGTCGGTGATATTGCGGTCGTGGTCCCACACCCTTTTCGCATTTGAGTGTGAGAAAACCACGGGGCTGGTGGAGATCTCCATGGCTTCCATGGTGGTCCGATAGGCGGAATGCGAACAGTCCACGATCATCCCAACGCGGTTCATCTCGCGGACGACCGCTCGACCGAACTCGGTAAGACCGGTGTCCTCGTCGTGACAGCCACCGCCTGCCTCGTTGTTGAGGTTGTAGGCGAACAGTGCTTGACGCACTCCCAGTTCGTGAAACAGGGCGACCATTCCGAGATCTCCGTTCAAAGCACACATGCCCTCGAGATCGAAAGCCACCGCCAGCCGCCCCTCGGCCTTCGCTTGGCGCACGTCTTCGGCAGTGTCGGCGATGAGGTAGCGGTCGGGGTGTGACCCGATGAACCGTCGGTAGGCGGCGAGCACAGGAAACGTCTGCTCCCACGACGGGATGTCGTAGGCGACGTTCAGCGAGACGAAGCTGACGCCCGTTTGGCGCCAGTTCTCCAGACCGGCAAGGTCGGTACGCGGGTCCGGATACACACCCGCGTGGGCGTCCCACACGACCGCTTGGTCATAGACCTTGTCCGAGCGTTCCCGGGCCGAAGTCATTTCGCTATCAGCTATCTCGGCACACTATTCAGATACCTGAGGTCCAGTGGCTATCTCGTCGTGCTCGGCGACGAGGCGTCGAGGGGCGGTGAGCCGCCAGCACTCCTCCACCACGCCGGCCACCTCGTCCCAGTCGAGGTCCACGTCCAGGCGGAGACCCACCCAGCCCCGCGGGCCGACGTAGGGGGGGACGAAGAACCGCTCCGGCTCCTGTTCCACCAGCTCGGCCTGTACCCCGGGGGCCGCCTTGAACCAGAGGTTGGGTCGCCCGTCGACTGGACTCTCGTGGAGGTTGCAGAAGGCTGGGCGCTTGGCCACGCCGAACGTCGGCATCCCGTGGTTGAGGCGCTCCTCCACGTCCGGGAGGGCGAGGCAGATCTCACGAAACCGATCGACCAGGTCGTCGACCGATGGTCCACGGGGTGGATGGTCCATGGTGGAGCTGATGGGAATCGAACCCACGACCCCCTGCTTGCAAAGCAGGTGCTCTAGCCAACTGAGCTACAGCCCCGAGGCGTCCCGAGGGGACGCCGATCATCGTAGGGCGATGAGGCACGATGTCGGGATGCTGATCGCCTTTCCGCCGTGGCATACCGGGTTGACCCCGTGATCAAGTACCTGGGATCCAAGCGACGGTTGGTGCCGGTACTCGGTGAGATGTTCACCGCCTCAGGGGCCGAGACGGCCCTCGACCTGTTCACCGGGACCACCCGGGTAGCCCAGGAGTTCAAGAGCCGGGGCGGCCTGGTCACCGCCGTGGACTCGGCCCGCTACTCGGAGGCCTTCGCCCGGTGCTACGTGGAGTCCGACGCCGACCTGGTCGACGCCGCGGAGGTGGCTGGGGCGTTGGAGCACCTGTCTCACCTCCCAGGCGAACCCGGCTACGTCACCGAGGTGTTCTGCGAACAGTCCCGCTTCTTTCAGCCGTTCAACGGGGCACGAATCGACGCCATCCGTAGCGCCCTGGATGCCGACTTCGCCGGGTCCCCCCTGTTCCCGATTCTGCTAACCAGTCTGCTGGAAGCGGCCGACCGGGTGGATTCCACCACCGGCCAGCAGATGGCCTACCTCAAGTCGTGGGCACCCCGGTCGTTCAACCCGCTGGACTTGCGGCCTCCCGTCCTGCTGGCCGGCGCGGGAACCGCGTTGAGGGGCGACGCCGTGGATCTGGTCGGGGCGCTCGGCCCGTTCGATCTCGCCTACCTAGACCCCCCATACAACCAGCACCGGTACGTAGCCAACTACCACGTGTGGGAGACCCTGGTGGCGTGGGACGCCCCTGAGCACTACGGAGTGGCCTGCAAGCGAGTTGACGTACGCGACAGCTCCACGAGGAGCCCGTTCAACCGGAAGCGGGAGATGCCAGCCGCTCTGGCCGAAGTCGTGGCCGCCGTGGATGCCGAGGTGGTGGTGGTCTCCTACAACGACGAAGCGTGGATTGGTCGGGACGACCTGGTTGACCTGTGCCGGATCCGGGGCGAGGTCTGCCTGCTGGCCTTCGACTCGAAACGGTACGTCGGAGCCCAGATAGGCATCCACTCGCCGTCCGGCAAACGGGTCGGCGAGATCTCCCACCTCAGGAACCAGGAGTACCTGGTGGTGGCCGGAGAGCGCTCCCTGGTCCGGAACATGGCAGAACGGTTCGCCGGCAACCGGTTGGACGTCGGCTAAGGACCGTCGTTCAGGCTGCCGGTGAGGTGCTAACAGGCGTGTTAGGTAGTGGCCCTCAGGCAGCCATGGGGCGGCCGAAGGGAAGCTCGTCCAGCCAGCTGGCCAGGAACGCTTCGGCCCGCTCGCAGGCACCGAGCACGGGTCCGTCGCCGTGGCCCACCACGTCGGCGATTACTTCGCTTACCAGGGCCTGGGTTCGATCGGCGTCGCCGACCAGCGGCCCGCAGGTAGTGACGAAGTCGGGTAGGGCCAGGATGTCGTTGTGCCGGCAGTGGGCGATGGCTTTGGCGGTCAGAGGTAGCGGTCCGGTCGGGACCACCACCCGGACGTCCAGTCGGTCGGCTGTCCGGTGGTCGATGGCCCCTACCCGGGCCCCGGCGAACAGCAGGTCGGCCGGGGCGGTGAGCGGGTCCTCAACATCCAGCACCGAAAGGCCCCGGTCGGCCAGGGCTTTGGTCAGCTCCGGCCCGCCTGAACCGTCGACCACTGCCGTTTCGGCCGTGGGGCAGGAGGCCATCGCGGCGGCCACCGCCCCGGTGGCTACCAGGACGGCGTCGGCCGAGGCTTCCACAGCACCGAGCTCACCGGCCTCTACCCCCTTGGCAGCGGTCAGCCGGTAGTTGGCCTCCCAGCTAGCGACCTCCCCGGCGAAAGCGGTGAGGGCCACCACCCGGTCCTCGGGGGTGGCGTTGATTCCGGCGGAAACACCGGTCTCCTGACGTTCCAGGATGGCCAGAGCGTACGTGGTCGAGCGGGCCAGGTCCCGGGCGCCACCCTGAAGGATCTTGGGAGCGAGCCGGGCCACGCCGTGGCCGGCCACGTCAGCCAGGTCCACGGCCAGGAAGGCGTCGGTGGCGGTCAGCTTGCGGATGAACATGGCGGTGGGGTGACCGATCTCGTCGGTCAGTCTTCGTCGAGGGAGCCGACCACCTGGTCGACCCGGAGGCGGGCGTCGTCCAGCCGGGACCGGCAGTGGCGGATCAGGGCGTCGGCACGCTCAACCCTGACGGCCAGCTGGTCGACGTCGGTGGTGTCGGACTCCAGGGCAGCCAGGATCTCTTGCAACTCATCGAGAGCTGCGGCGTAGCCGCCGATATCCGTTGGCTGGTCGTCAGTCACCGTGCCTCCCCAGGGTCGTCGGCCGACGTGGCGTCGACCGTGCTGGTGACCGTACCTCCGGTAACCCGGGTGACCAGCGGGTCGCCGGGCGAGACGTCGGCCACCGACCGGACCAGGCTGCCGTCGGCCCGTCGGGTAATCGACCAGCCGCGAGCCACGATCCGAGCCGGGTCCAAGGCCCGGAGGCGACCCGCCATGCCGCCCAGCCGTTCCGCCTGGCGGTCGAGGATTCCCGGTGGCCCCCGCCGCAGGCGCCCCCCGAGATCGACCAGCTGGTCGGCTCGGCGGTTCAACACGGCGGTGGCCGCCACCGCCGTTCGGCGGGCCAGGTCGTCGACCAACAGGCCGGCCCGGTCAACGGCGCCGGTCACCCGTTCGGCGATGGCGACCTGTAGGCCGGCCACAGCGTCGGCGAAGGCCCGGACCTGTTCGACGATGGCCATTGCACAGGCCGTCGGGGTCTTGAGGGCGGTATGGGCCACCTCGTCGGCTACCGAGCGGTCCACCTCATGGCCGATGCCGGTCACCACCGGCACGTCCAACGCGGCGATGGTGCGGGCCAGGACCTCGGCGTCAAAGGCCGCCAGGTTGGTGGCCGATCCCCCACCTCGGACCAAGGCGATGACGTCGGGTCGGTGGGTAGCCAACATGTGAAGGGCTTCGGAAAGGTCGGCGGCTGCGCCGTCACCCTGGACCCGGGTGTCGTATTCCAAGACAGTGAACGACCATCCGCTGCAAGCCAACTCCTGGATGAAGTCGGCGTGGGCTGCTGAGCCCACG
>JAKURV010000009.1:14495-72952 GCA_022452035.1 Acidimicrobiales bacterium
GGGAATGGGGTTCGCCCGGTTAGCAGTGAGGAGGCCCTCTTTGGCCAGTTGGCGAAGGATCCGATCCCGCTCGGCGGCCAGACGTCCCAAAGTGAACGTCGGGTCGACCCCGTTCATGATCAGCTGGAGGCGGCCGTTGGGTGGGTAGAAGTCCAGCCGGGCCCGGATCCGGAGTTGGAGGTCGTCGACCAGGGAAAGGCCGCCGGCCTCGGCCAGGGTCCGGTCAACTGCGGCCCGGGAATTCTTGAACAGTGCCACGCTGAGCTTTGCCGATACGGCCTCCCCGGGTATCTCTGACGGCTCGACGAGGTCGAAGTAGGCGTGGCCCGACCGAGCCTCGTGGTAGTTGGAGACCTGTCCTTCCACCCAGAGGTCCTCGGGGAACAGTTCGTTCAGCCCGTCCTTCATCAGGGCACCAAGGGCGCCTACGGTCAGGATGGGCAGGTCTCCAGCCGGGGGGTCGACCAGGCGAGACGATGAGGGGTCCACGTCGGCGACCCTACTGAGGGACGGGGACGGCTTGCCGATCCCGGAGAGGCCCTACAGCATCACGGAGTTGTTACAGCGCTGGCTGGTTAAGAAGCTGCGGCTGGGGGTACCGTTCGACCCGCAAACCCAGCGCTTTCACGTTCCGATCACCCAACCACTGACTCTCTCAATTTGGACGTCCTAGGTTTGCACGGCTCGCAGTCGACGATGGAGTGGACAAGCCATGGTGCTGACCGATGGTGAACCCGTGGTCGTCGAAGAGTCACCAAGAGCTGTCACGATCGCCAACCAGATCCGGACAATGTCCCTGCTCCGCCCACAAAAGGTGGCGATGCGGGAGAAGGACTTTGGCATCTGGCAGGAGTACACGTGGGAGAAGACCTGGGATCTCGTCCACACGGCGGCCCATGGCCTGCTGGCCCTCGGTGTCGATGTCGGCGACCGGGTCTCGATCCAGTCAGAGAACCGGCCCGAGTGGCTGATCCTGGACTTCGCCACGGTGGCTGTGCGCGGCATCACCGTCGGCTTCTACCCCACCAATCCCACGGCTGAGGTCGAGTACCTGTTGACCGACTGCGGGTCGGTACTCCACCTGGCTGAGGACCAGGAACAGGTCGACCGGGTGCTCGAGATCGATAGTTCGAAGATCGCCGGTGTCCGAAAGATCCTCTACTGCGAACCCCGCGGTGTGCGGCAATACGACGACGAGCGGCTCCTGTCCTGGGACGACTTCCTGGCCATCGGACGGGAGCATCGGTTGGCCCATGAGCATGCCGTCGAGGACCTCATGGACCAGGCACATGTCGATGACGTGATGACGCTCGTCTACACGTCGGGAACGACAGGCCCGCCGAAGGGAGCGATGCTCACCCACGCCAACGTGGCCTACTGCATGTCGTACTTCGACGACGCTGGCCTTCGGGGCGGACGTGCGCCGGGTAACGACGACGTCCAGGTCTGCTACCTACCGCTGTGCCACGTGGCCGAGCGCATCTTCTCCACGTTCCACGCAGCCCACATCGGCCTGACCCTCAACTTCGCTGAGTCCATCGACACCGTCCAGGAAAACCTCCGAGAGGTCCAGCCCACCCTGTTCTTCGCCGTGCCCCGGATCTGGGAGAAACTCCACGCAGGGGTCACGATCAAGGGCGCAGACGCCAGCGCGTTCAAGCGCCTGTGGCTGAGGTTCGGGCTCTTCCTCGCCGGGGTGATCGGTCGGGCCAAGGTGGACAACGGCGGCCTGCACACCTTCTGGAGCCGGTTGTTGGCCGCTATCGGCTACCCGCTGGTGTTCCGGGCCCTGAAGGAAAGGCTCGGTCTACGACGCTGCTGGTACGCAGGATCCGGTGCGGCCCCCATCGCCCCGGAGATCCTGGAGTTCTTCATGGGGATCGGCGTGCCGGTCTACGAACTTTACGGAATGACTGAGAACTCGGCCATCGCCACAGCGAACTTCCCGGGACACCTGAAGTTGGGAACGGTCGGAGAGCCCGTTGGCAAGAACCGACCGGAGTTCGGCTTTCGTATCGACGAGGAAACAGGCGAGATCCAGGTCAAGCACCCGGGAGTGTTCGCCGGCTACTGGAACAAGCCCGAGCAGACGGCAGAGACCTTTACCGATGACGGCTGGCTCATGACTGGCGACGTTGGCGAGTGGGTGGACGGCACCCATGTTCGGCTCGTGGACCGGATCAAGCACATCATCATCACCTCGGGAGGCAAGAACATCTCGCCCTCGGAGATCGAAAACAGCCTCAAGACGTCGCCCTACGTCAAGGAGGCCATGGTCATTGGGGACCGACGCAAGTTCCTGTCAGCGCTTATCGGCATCGAACTGGACACCGTCGGCGATTGGGCCCTGCGGAAAAACATCCCCTACACCACGTATCGCGACCTATCCGAAAAGCCCGAGGTCCTAGAGCTCATCCAGGGTGTCGTCAAGGAAACCAACGAGAAGTTCGCCCGGGTCGAGGAGATCAAGCGGTTCCGGATGATTCCCAAGGAACTGGACCACGAGGACGGAGAGCTCACAGCCACCCAGAAGATCAAGAGGTCTTCTATGGAGGAAGCGTTCAACGAGCTCATCGAAGAGATTTACGCGTGAGCGGCCTCCCGCTGGTGCTGGCTGCCAACGCTTTGGACACCTTTGTCCAGACGCTCTTCAAGGCTCTCGCGCTTGGGTCGCTCTACGCGCTTCTGGCGCTCGGCTTCGTCCTCATCTACAAGGCCACCCAGACGGTCAACTTCGCTCAGGGTGCGCTAGCACTTGCTGGAACCTGGTTCCTGTCGATCATCTTCATGGACTGGGAAGTTCCCGGTCGCTGGATTGGCGGACCAGGCTGGGTCCACTGGTTCATCGCACTTTTGTTGGCTGCAACTGCCACGGCGGTACTTGGCCTGGTCATCGAGCGTCTGACTATTCGCCCGATGATTGGCGAACCCATCTTCTCGATGGCCGTCATCACCCTCGGGTTGGAAGTCGTGATTCGAGTTGTCGCCTTCGACGCTGTCAACACCACCCCGCGGGTACTTGGTATCCCATGGGGGACGGAGACGTTCAAAATCGGCGGCGCCATGGTCGCCTGGTCCTATATCGCAGCCATTGGAATGGCCGGTGTCGCCTTTCTCGGTACCTGGCGGTTCTTCAAGACCCGGACCGGTGTGGCCATGAGGGCCACCGCCTTCGATCAGGAAGCTGCGCTTGCCCAGGGCATCAACGTTGGTCGGATCTTCGCCATCGCCTGGGCGGTTGGAGCCGCCTTGGCTGCCATCTCTGGGATCTTCGCCTCGATGCCTCCCTGGGGCCCGGCTGGCTTGGCCAGTCGGGACGGTGCCTTCTTTGCTTTTCGTGCACTGCCAGCGGTGATTCTCGGCGGCCTTGACTCAGTTGTCGGGGCACTGGTCGGTGGCCTAATCATCGGATTTGCCGAAGTCTTTGCTGGCCAGTACCTCGCGAGTTATACGGGTGTCATCGGCACGGGCTACCAACAGGTGGTGCCCTACGTGGTCATGCTCGTTGGTCTTTTGGTGAGGCCCTACGGCATGTTCGGAACAGCAGAGGTTCGCCGGGTATGAGGGGTCGACCGAACCTTTACACGTCCTACGAGGCCGAGTCGCAACTCATGCCTACGCGCACCAAGAAAGTCATTCTCGGCCTGTTTCTGGTCGTGGCCGTGCTGATGCCGTTCGACTTGCCGGTAATTGACCAACTCCCGGTCGTTCGTTTCCTAGGTGACAACGTGTGGCTGCGCCTCGTCAATAGGGCACTCTGCTTCACGATCGCTGCACTCGGCTTGAACATTCTGATGGGTCTGGGTGGCCAGATTTCGTTGGGCCACACGTTCTTTGGCGGTGTTGGCGCCTACACGGCAGTGCTGATGGGGGGAAAGGCGTCTTCGAATCTGTGGGGTTGGGGCCTTCCCATGTGGCTGTGGCTTCCGGCTGCCGGAGTCGTTGCCGCGGTAGTCGGTATCGCGGTCGCTCCCGCAGCGGTTCGGGTCCGTGGCCTGTACCTCGGCATCGTCACCCTTGGCCTCGTTTTCATCGGGCTTCACCTCTCGCGGGTGTTTCCAGAGATCGCGGGTCCCGGCGCACTGGGCCGCAAGTGGCCTCGGATGGAACTCCGACTCTGGAAGGAGGATGAACCATTCCTCGACTTTTCTCGAGATGGGCATTGGCTGTGGTTCGATATCAACAAGAACCAGAAGACCTACCTGTTCCTTCTGGTCATCGTCATTGTCATGGCTTGGATGGCCGCCAACATTGCTCGCACTAGAACCGGTAGGGCGCTCCAGGCCATTCGCGATCGTGACGTCGCCGCTGAGATCATGGGTGTCCCCGAATACCGCTACAAGACCACCGCGTTCGCGATCTCGTCCTTCTACGCCGGGATCGGCGGGTCCCTGTTCGCCTCGCTCTCCGTGCAACTACCCCCGGAACAATGGAGTCTCATCGGTGCGGTCACGTTCATCGCAGCGCTGCTCATCGGAGGAATGGGACGCGTGTCAGGAGTCTTGATGGGCTCATTCTTCGTCGTGACATCTCACCGTTTCGTTGAGGAGATCGTGGACTGGATGAAGCACCAGGCCGAGGAGGGAGGCGTGTTCTCAGGTTTCTTCGATTTCCTGATCAGCACGGGGCAGGGCGACGGAGGCTTCGTATCCGTGATGGAGACCGCCCTGGGCTACCCGTTGCCAGTGAGCGCCCTTGATGAGATCATCTACGGCCTCCTAATCATCTTCTTTTTGCTGTTCGAGCCGCTAGGCCTGTACGGCATCTGGATCAAGATTCGCAACTACTGGAAGGGATGGCCGTTTAGCTACTGAACCGCCGTCCTCCTAAATAGATCTCGGGGCCCAACATGGGCTCAACGGGAACCAACAAGATGAGGGGAAACTCAACATGAAGCGTTTGACAAGGGTGTTGGCTTTGTTGCTGACCCTGACGATGATCGCCGCGGCCTGCGGCAGCGACGACGACGGGGATACTGCTCCGGCGACGACGGCTGCTCCGGCGACGACGGCTGCTCCGGCGACGACGGCTGCTCCGGCGACGACGGCTGCTCCAACGACAGAGGCTCCGGCGGAGTCCTTGTCGGAGTTGAACGTGGCCTATTTCCTGGAGTGGCCGACGGCCAACCAGGTGGCCCAGGTCGAAGAGACCTATGACGATGCCCTGGGCATGACGGTGAATTGGTTGCCGTTTGGTTCCGGGGGCGACATGGCGCTGGCCATGGAGTCCGGTGACATTGACATCGCCTATTCACAGGGCCTGACGCCGTTCGCGAACTTCGTGACATCGGGGTCCGAGCTGGAGATCGTCGGCGTGGCGGTGAGTTACGCGGATGCTGACAACTGTGTGGCCCACCCCGACTACGGGGTGACGGCGGACAACGCGGCTGAGACGTTGGCCGGCCAGAAGGTTTATGCCCCGGTCGGCAACGTGACGCACTACAAGCTCCTCAAGATGTTGGGGCATCTGGGTGTGGCGTTGGACAGCTTTGAGCATGTGCCGTCTGATGGTGGCGCTGCTGCAGTCGCCGCTTTTGAAAGCGGTGACGTGGCCATGGCTTGTGCATTCGGTGGCGGTGTGCTGACGATGCTGGCCGCCGGCGGGAACCTGGTTATGACCGGTTCGGAGCAGGAGGCCATCGGTATCCGGGTGTTCGACATCATCTCGATCCCGACCCAGTTCGGTGTCGACCACGGAGACGTTGTTGAGACGTTCCTACAGGTCACCGAGGAGGCCAACGCGGCCTACGCGAGTCACCGTGGGCCTCTTGAGGACACGATCGCTGAGGCGGCGGGTATGACGGTGGAGGGTTCGAACGCTCTGCTGGACATGTTCTCGTTCCCGGACCGGGCGACCCAGTTGTCTGATGCGTGGCTGGGTGGAACCGTCCAGGACGTGATGAAGCAGCAGATGGACTTCTTCGTCGAGCAGGGAGAGATCCCCAAGGCTCTGGACTCCTACGACGCCTTCGTCAACACCACGTTCCTCGAGGCAATCGACGACGTCGAGGTCGTAGTCGTTCCTACCGCCTACGACTATGGGGTCACAGATGACACCATCCGGATCGGCGCTATTGCCGACCTCACTGGCATCTTCGCCCCGCTGGTCATCCAGATCATCGATGCCCAGACCTCGTACTGGAACATGGTCAACGACCACGGCGGCATCGACGGCAAGCAGGTCGACTTCGTCGTAATGGACAACGCCTACGACGTGCCGACCCACCTCGAACGCTACGAGGCGATGAAGGATGAAGACTCTGGTGTCGTATTCCTCAGCCAGTCAACCGGTTCGCCGCACACCGCAGCGATCGCCGAGGATCTGGTTGCGGACGGCCTGGGAGCCATCCCGTTGTCTTGGTACTCCGGTTGGCCTGATCCGGCATTCGGCAAGAACGTTTTCGAGTCGTACACCAACTACTGCTACGAGTCGATGAACGGTGTGGACTGGCTGGCCAGCAACGTTGTTGAGGGCGACGCCAAACTCGCCGTCATCTCCTACCCGGGTGAGTACGGGCAGGACGGTGCGACCGGTGCCAAGATGGCCGCAGAGGCCCTGGGCATTGAAGTCGTCTATGACGGAGAGGGAGCAGCCATCCCCGGTGCCGATCAGACGCCGGTTATTGCTGGCCTGGTCGAGTCAGGCGCCAACCTGGTATGGGCAACCGTGGGTCCGAGCGTGTTCGCCGAGATCTTCGGTGGTGCCGCCGCTCAGGGCTTCATGCCGATCTGGTCGGGTAACTCGCCGACCTACAACTACATGCTGCTGGCCACGCCGCTGGCACCGGCGCTTGACGCGGTCTACTACCAGTCGAGCTATGTGCTGGCGTGGAACACCGGTGACGCACCAGGCATGAAGCACATGGTGGCGGAGCTCCAGGCCCGAATCCCGGACAAGCCTCTCTCGGATGTCTACGCGGTGGGCTGGACCGAGGCCATGGCTACGCACCAGATCCTCGAGACCGCAGCCAAGAACAAGGACATGACCCGTGCCGGTGTTATTGCGGCGGCCAACGAGACGGTCGTGGACTATCAGGGCCTTGCTCCCAACCAGGGCTACGGCGGCGCGGTGAACGACTTCATCGTGAGGGAGTCGTACATCTTCGACATCCAGGCTGACCTGTTCGATGTCGCAGCCACGGTTGCTGGTGGCGGAAGCACAGGTTCGGTATTGCTGGCCGACGGCCCGATCATGTCGGACCTGGCCCGCGATCACGTCTATGAGACTGCCTGCTTCTCTGCTGGCTGATCATCTGACGAAGAACCGAAATTGATGGAACGAGGGGGCGGCCGGCTCGCCGGTCGCCCCCTCCGCCCGTCGCGCCGGGGCCAATCGGTCATTAGGGGTCGTTGATGCTTGAAGTGGCCAACCTAGAAGTGGTCTACAACGAGGTCATCCTCGTCCTGCGCGGCCTGTCCATTGAGGTGCCTGATGGGCAGATTGTCGCTCTCCTAGGGGCGAACGGTGCTGGCAAGACAACGACAACACGTGCCATCACCGGGCTGTTGGACGTCCATGAGGGCAAGATCACCAAGGGGACCGTCACCCTTGCTGGTGAGCGCATCGACGACCTAGAGCCGTCGCAAATTGTGCGGTCGGGTATCACCCAGGTTATGGAGGGCCGTCGGGTATTCGCCGAACTCACCGTTGACGAGAACCTGGTCACAGGTGGGATCACCAACACCGATCGGACTTCGATCACCGAAGCCCACGATCGGGTCATGACGATGTTTCCGGTTTTGGCCGACCGACGGACTGCTATAGCCGGCTATTTGTCGGGCGGTGAGCAGCAGATGCTCGCTATCGGACGAGCGCTGATGTCGAACCCGAAATTGCTCATTCTTGACGAGCCGTCCCTGGGCTTGGCCCCCAAACTGGTGGCCCAAATCCGCGACACCATCGTCGAGATCAACCGGTCAGGGACCAGCGTCCTGCTCATTGAGCAGAACGCCAACATGGCCCTGTCCATCGCCGACTACGGCTACATCATGGAGACCGGCAAGATCGTCATGGACGGCGAGGCTGCCAAGCTCCTCAAGGACGAGGACGTCCAAGAGTTCTACCTAGGTCTCCATGGCGATGGGGGCGACCGAAAGTCATTCCGCGAGGTGAAGCACTACAAGCGGCGGAAGCGGTGGCTTTCATGAACGGTCCCCAGCAGAACGAACCACTGCTTGAGGTGGACGGCATCAGCCTGTGGTTCAAGGGCGTCAAGGCCGTCACCGACGTGTCCTTTCAGGTCGGGACCGAAGAGTTGTACGCCATCATCGGTCCCAACGGGGCCGGTAAGACTTCGATCTTCAACAGCATCAGCCAGGTGTACCACCCGCAGGAGGGCGACATCCGGTGGAAGGGCGAGTCCATCATGGGCAGTCGCCCAGACCGGGTAGCCGAACGGGGCATTGCCCGTACGTTCCAAAACATCGAACTCTTTCCGCATATGACGGTGCTGGAGAACCTGCTGCTGGGTCGCCACATCCGCATGAAGCGGTCCTGGTTGGCCGGTGCCCTGTGGTTCGGGCCAGCCAAGCGTGAGGAGATGGAGAACCGGCGGGTCGTAGAGGACATCATCGACTTCTTGGAGATCGAACAGTGGCGGAAGCACCCGGTGGCGCTGCTTCCCTACGGCTTCCAGAAGCGCGTGGAACTGGGCCGGGCCCTGGCCATGGAGCCGGAACTGCTCCTGCTGGACGAGCCAGTGGCCGGCATGAACCTGGAGGAGACCGAGGACATGGCCCGGTTCATCCTCGACATCCGGGAGGAACTCGGCATCTCGGTCGTCCTGGTGGAGCACGACATGGGCCTGGTCATGGATATCGCCGACCGGGTGCTGGTGCTGGACTTCGGACAAAAGATCGCCGAGGGCGTGCCGGCCGACGTGCAGCGAGACCCGGCGGTGATCGCCGCCTACCTGGGTGACGAGGCGGGCCTGGCCACTACCGACCCATGATCGACGGGCCGCGGTCCGACCCGTTCCTGAAGCAGGCCACCGACCGGGTGGCCGGGTCGGATCCGGGCGTCGACCTCGATCTCTTCCGCCTGTCGTTCGCCCTGACCCGGGCGGCCAACCGGTTTACCCGACACGTGGAGTCGGCGGTCCACCGGCCGCGCAACCTGTCCACGGCGGGGTTCCGAATCCTGTTCACCGTCTGGGCCTGTGGTCCGCTGGCCGCCCACCGGATCGCCGTGCTGGCCGGCCTGTCCCGAGCCTCGGTGTCCAGCGTGGTCAACACGTTGGAACGCGACGGCCACGTGGTGCGCTCCAGAGAGCATGACGACCGCCGGCTGGTGACCGTGTCGCTGACCCCGACCGGCGAGGACGCGGTGCGCGATGCCTACGGGGGCCAACACGAGGTAGAACGCGACCTCTACGCAACCCTCGGGGCAGGAGACCGAGAGGTCCTGGCTCGCCTTCTGGAGTCCCTGCTCGACACCCCACTGGACTGACCGGTCCGGGTGAACGGGACGGTTCCCGTGCCGGGATCGCCTAGAGACGGACCTGCAGGCTGTCCGGGTCATAGAACGGTCGGTAGGAGGCCGTCGCCGGAACCAGTACGCCGTTCACCGACACCTCGAAAGTCCCCTCGATGACGGCGGCCCTAGGGGTGTCCGGCTCGCAGCCCACATAGGCCATACCCAAGGCCCCGCCCACCGTGTGGCCGTACATGCCCGAGGTGATACGGCCCACCAGAGCGCCGTCCCGGAACACCGGCTCGTCGTGGTAGAGCAACGGTCCGGGGTCGTCGAGGCGGAACTGGACCAACCTCCGCGTTATCCCCGTCTCCTTCTGGGCTAACAGGGCTTCCCGACCGAGGAAACCACCGGGCTTGTCGAAGGCCACTCCCCATGAGAGGCCGGCCTCCAGTGGGGTGTCCTCCTCGGCGATGTCGTCGCCCCAGTGGCGGTAGGCCTTCTCCATCCGCAGGGAGTTCATGGCGTGGTAGCCGGCCGGGGTAAGGCCGGCCGAGGCGCCGGACTCCCAGAGGGCGTCGAAGGCGCCGACAGCGAACTCGGTAGGTACGTACAGCTCCCAGCCCAGTTCGCCCATGTAGGTCCGGCGTACGGCGATAGCCCGGGCGTAGGCCAGGTCGATCTCTTGCAGGGTGCCGAACGGGAAGGCCTTGTTAGACAGGTCAGCGTCGGTCAGCGGCGCCACTATGTCGCGGGCCCGGGGACCGAACACGCCCAGCACGGCGTAGCCGGAGGTTACGTCTGTGACCGTCATGCGGGCGTCGTCTGGGGTATTGCGGGCGATCCAGTCGGCGTCCTTGACCTGGGTGGTGTAGGCGGTGACCACCAGGAATCTTTCCTCGTCCAGGCGGTTGACGGTGAGGTCGGCTTCGATCCCGCCCCGATCGTTCAGCCACGTGGTGTACACCGACGTGCCCGGTTCGACGTCGATGTCGGCCGACGAGATCCGGTCCAGCACGGCGCGAGCGTCGGGACCCTGGACGAGCAACTTGGCCAGCGAGGTCTGGTCGAACAGGGCCGCACCCTCCCGGCAGGCCCGGTGCTCGGCCGCCGAGTGCTCGAACCAGTTCTGGCGCCCGTAGGTGTACTCGTAGACCGGCTCCACGCCCTCAGGGGCGTACCAGTTCGGCCGTTCCCAGCCGCCGTTCTCACCGTGGCAGGCCCCAAGGTCCACAAGGCGGTCATGGACCGGGGAGCGGCGAACGCCACGGGCCGTCTCGACCTGGCGGAACGGCCAGTGCATGGCGTACAGCAGACCGAGGGCCTCAACCGACCGGTCGTGGAGGTACCGGCGGTTGGTTTGGAAGGGCTGCATGCGGCGGATGTCGACGTCCCACAGGTCCATGGGGGGCCGTCCGTTGACGATCCACTCGGCGAGCACCTTGCCGGCTCCTCCGGCCGACTGCATGCCGATGGAGTTGAAGCCGGTGGCTACCCAGTGGTTCCGCAGCTCCGGGGTCTCGCCCAGTAGGTACCGGTCGTCGGGGGTGAATGACTCGGGACCGTTGAAAAACAGGCGGATGCCCACGTCGACCAGGGCCGGGATGCGCTTGCACGCCGCCTCCCACACCGGGGCCAGGTGCTCCCAGTCCTCGTCGAGCTGCATAAACGGCCGGTCGGTGGGGATGCCATCCATACCGAACGGCTTGGCCACCGGCTCGAAGGCGCCGACCATCAAGCGGCCAGCCTCCTCCTTGACATAAATACAGTTGTCGGTGTCGCGCAACACCGGCAGGCCTGACGGCAGGTTCGGGATCGGTTCAGTGACCAGGTAGAAGTGCTCGCAGGCGTGCAGCGGGATGTTGACACCGATGTCGCGGCCCAGCTGGTGTGACCACATGCCGGCCGCCGTGACGACGTGTTCGGCGTCGATCGGGCCCTGGTCGGTGTCCACGCCGATAGCTCGGCCGTCGGCGGTGCGGATGCGCCCCACCGATACGCCCTCAAGGATCCGGACGCCCTTCTCCTTGGCCACGGCGGCCAAGGCCATGGTGGTGTCGACCGGCGAGGCTTGGCCATCGCCGGGCAGCCACACGCCACCGACGATCCCCTCGGGGTTGAGCAGCGGGTAGCGCCCGCAGAGGTCCTCGGCGGTTATCACGTCCACGTCCACGTCGAAGGCGTTAGCCATGCCGGCGCCCCGGACGAGTTCCTCCATTCGTTCCGGGTTGTCGGCCACGCTGAGCGATCCGACCTTCCGGAAACCGGTGGGGTGACCCATCTCATGCTCAAGGGCGTCGTAAAGCTCAGCCGAGTAGGCGGCCAAACGGGTCATGTTGTGAGTGGCCCGGAGGCAGCCAACGAGGCCAGCCGCGTGCCAGGTGGTGCCGCTGGTCAGCGTGTTGCGCTCCAGCAGGACCACGTCGTCCCAGCCCAGTTCGGCAAGGTGGTAGGCCACGCTGGCGCCGACTATGCCACCACCGATGATGACGACCTGGGCCCGATCGGGGACTTGCTTGGCCATAGACGGCGACTCTTTCGTATTGTCGACGGTGGTTCCGACGGGACCTTGCCGTTAGATCGAATCGCTAATAGGTTACGAACTCTAACTCCGGCGAGGCCGACGGTCGACATCAAGTTCGCAGGAGTGTACGACCCGAAACCCCGGGAGATCCCATGAGCACCCATCGGGAACTGGCCAGGAAGCACCTCGTACCCCACTTCACCCCGAAGGCGGCATGGCACAGCGACAGCCTGCCCGTCATCGAACGCGGTGAGGGCTGCTACCTCTACGACGTCGACGGCAACGAGTACCTGGACGGCTTAGCCGGCCTGTTCTGCGTCAACATCGGCCACGGGCGCCCAGACCTATCGGCTGCCGCAGCCAAGCAGATGGACAAGCTGGCCTACTCCACCAACTGGGGCTTCGCGCACCCGCCATCCATCGAAGCGGCGACCATGATCGCCGGCTTCGCTCCCGGGGATCTGAGCGAGACCTTTTTCGTGAGCTCAGGGTCCGAGGCCGTGGAGTCAGCCATCAAATTCGCCCGTAATTACCATCTGGCCCGGGGAGACGAGGACCGGTACAAGGTCATCTCCCGCAACTGGGCCTATCACGGCACCACCCTGGGGGCGCTCTCGGTGACCGGCATTCCCAAGTTTCGGGATCCCTACCTGCCGATGCTGTCGGACGGCACCCGCCACGTGCCCAATACCCGGCAGTGCACCTCACCGGCCGGCACCCCGGTCGCCGAGTTGTCCTGTGTGCAGGCCATCGAAGAGACCATCCTGGCCGAGGGCCCAGAGACGGTTTCGATGGTTATCGCCGAGCCGATCCAGAACGGTGGTGGCGCCCTGGTCCCGCCCGACGGGTACTGGCAGGAACTCCGCCGCATCTGCGACCGTTACGGCGTGCTGCTGGTGGCCGACGAGGTCATCTGCTCGTTCGGCCGGTTCGGTCACTGGTTCGCCAGCGAGCGCAACGGTGTGGTGCCCGACATGATTACCTTCGCCAAAGGCGTCACGTCGGCCTACCAGCCCTTGGGTGGCGTGGTCATCCGGGGCCCGCTGGTCGACGAGGTCTTCGACTCCTCCATTGGCTCGTATGTGCACGGTTCCACCTTCGGGGGCCATCCGGTGGCCACCGCAGTGGCTGTTGCCAACATGACCGCTATGCGCGACGAGGGAGTGATGCAGCACGTTCTGGACACCGAGGGCTACTTCACAGACCAGCTCCAGGCCATGGGCGAAGCCCATGCCTGCGTCCGGGAGGTCCGGGGTACCGGCTTCTTCTACGCCGTCGACCTGTGCGCCGACTCGGGCTCCGACCGGGACCTCAGCACGACCCAGGAGGCCGGTCTACGGGGTGGCACCCTGGGTGGCATGGTCCGCGAGGAGCGCATGACGGTGCGTCCCGACGACCGTGGTTATACCGGCCTGACCATCTCACCGCCCCTGGTCGCCGACCGGACGGTGATCGACGACCTGGTGGCCCGGGTCGACCGGGTGGCCGACCGGATCGACGCCTGGCTGGCCGGGAACGACTGACCGGACTTCGGGCAACCGGCCGACCGGCCTGCCCTACGATCTGCGAGGCTCCGCCCAGCGCGGTGGGGCAAGGGGAGTGACCAGATGAAGGATCTCTCGGTCGATGGGCTGGGCATGGTCTACGAGCTGCCGAAGGGCGGTTCGGTCGAGGCCCTGCACAACGTCTCTTTCGACCTCAAGGCAGGACGGCTCCTGACGCTGCTCGGGCCCTCGGGGTGCGGGAAGACCACGCTGCTCAACATCATCGCCGGCTTTCTGGCGCCGACCTCCGGCTTGGTCACCCTAGGAGGGGACCCCATCACCGGTCCCGGACAGGAACGGGGCATGGTGTTCCAGCAGGGCGCCCTGTTCGAGTGGCAGACGGTCTCCCAGAACGTGGCCTTCGGACCCCGGATGAACCGGAAGAAGCGCTCGGAGACCGAGACCCTGGTCCGTGACCTGCTTTCCACCGTCGGGCTCCAGGGCTTTGGCGACAAGGCGGTTTATGAGCTGTCGGGCGGGATGCAGCAGCGCGTCGCCCTAGCCCGCTGCCTTGCCAACGACCCTGAGGTCATCCTCATGGACGAGCCACTCGGTGCCCTTGACGCCCTCACTCGGGAGAAGATGCAGGGGCTCATCCTCAAACTCTGGCAGGAGACCGGCAAGACGATCATTCTGGTCACTCACAGTGTGGAAGAGGCCCTCTACCTGGGGGACCGCCTGTTCGTGATGGCCCCCCGGCCGGGTCGGATCGAGCGGGAGTACGAACTGCCCTTCGCCAAGGAGGGCCTGGACGTAGACCCACGCGAGATGAAGGCCTCTCCCGAGTTCATCGCCAAGCGGGAGGAACTGCTGTCCCTCATCTGGGAGATGGAGGAGCAGATCATGGGCCACGAGGGGGCGGTGTCATGACCGCCTTGGCCCGCTTCCGACCTGCTGGCCGCAACAGGAGTGCCGGTGCCCGCAAGACGGTGACCTTCGGGGACGCCTCGGAGGTCAAAGGCTCGCCATCGTGGAGCATCGCATCGTTGATCTTCCTGTTCCTGGTCTGGTGGTGGATCAAGCGGGGACCGGACCCCATGGTCAACGACCGCACCTTCCCGTCGCTCCGACAGAGTTGGGATGCCTTCTTCGAGCTCGTGGACATCGGCTACCGGCGGGTCGGGTTGTGGGACCACACCTGGGCCAGCCTGTGGCGGGTGCTCAAGGGCCTCATCTACGGAGTGGTGGTGGGTGTGCCCGTGGGCTTCGCCATGGGACTTTCCAACCGGCTCCGGGGCATCTTCGACCCCATCGTGGAACTCCTCCGCCCCGTGCCCCCCCTGGCTCTTCTACCGCTGTTCATCGTGTGGTTCGGCATCGGCGAGGGCTCGAAGGTCAACCTCCTGTTCTTCGCCGCGGTGTGGATCATGATCATCGCGGCGAGGGCCGGCGTGCTGGGCGTACAGGGCTCCAAGGTCCACGCTGCCTACTCGTTGGGGGCCAACAGGTGGCAGATCCTGCGCTACGTGATCCTCCCCAACGCCCTACCCGACATCTTCACTGGGATGCGGGTGGCCCTCGGCGTGTGCTGGGGGACCCTGGTGGCCGCAGAACTCACCGGAACTACCACCGGCCTGGGAGCCATGATCTTTGCCGCCTCGAAGTTCTTCCGGATGGACATCGTTGTGGTGTCGATCATCATCATCGGGGTCATCGGCGTGACCATGGACCTCATCATGCGGCTTCTGGAACGACGTCTCATCCCCTGGCGAGGCAAGGGCTGACGCCCTCCCGGATGATCCGTCCCACCCCGATCGTTGCCGGCTGGTACGCCCAGGCGGTCGCCGATCCGGCTCGGGTGGTCCTGGCCGATGCCGGAGATCCGCGGGCCGACGAGGCGACGGCCCGCCTGGTCAACGAGGGCCTAGCCGTGCCAGTTCCCCCGACAGTGGACCCCGCCGACGCCCGTCAGGACGAGGCCATAGCCCGGGCTATCGAGGCGGGCCTGGATCCCGACGACCCGGTGGTGGCGGCCGCCGTGCTGGTCCGGTCCGGGGTAGCCGACGCCGCGGTGGCCGGGGCGACTCGGCCCACGGCCGACGTGGTCCGTGCCGGCCTGCGGGTGATCGGGATGGCAACGGACGCCGACGTGGTGTCCAGTTGCTTCCTCCTGGTCCTGCCCGACGGCCGTCCGTTGGCCTACGGAGACTGCGGCGTAGTGCCCGACCCGGATGCAGCCCAACTGGCCTCTATCGCATCGGCCACTGCCGCAACGTTCACCGCGCTGGTTAACGAAGAACCACGGGTGGCCCTGTTGTCGTTTTCAACCCGGGGGAGTGCCGAACACCCGAGGATCGACAAGGTCCGGGAGGCTACGGCACTGGTCGCCGACCGGTGGCCCGGCCTGGCCGTAGACGGTGAGCTCCAGTTCGACGCAGCATGGGTGCCTGAGGTGGCAGCGGCCAAGGCTCCGGGGTCGCCGGTAGCCGGATCGGCCAACGTGTTCGTGTTCCCCGACCTGGACAGCGGCAACATTGCCTACAAGGTCACTGAGAGGTTGGGCGGAGCCCGGGCCTTCGGGCCACTGCTCCAGGGCCTCGACGGGGTCATTCACGACCTGTCACGAGGCTGTTCGGCCGACGACGTCGTAGACGTAGCGGTGATCGCCGGGTTGCAGGCCCGCGCCACGGCCTGACCGACGCCACCCCATGCCGGCTACCGCCGTCCTCCTGGTCCTCGTCTCGACCGTCCTCCACGCGGGCTGGAACACCCGCCTCCACCGGTCGGCCGACCCGGAGACGACCGTGGCCCTGTCCTATCTCCTGGTGGGCATCGTCCTGCTTCCGGCAGTCTGGTTCGATCCACCATCCGAGGTTCCGGGCTGGGTGGTGGCCTCCGCGGCGGCCCAAGGGGGGTACATGGCCCTGCTGGGGACCGCCTACCGAACGGGCAGCCTGAGTGTCGCCTACCCAATTTCCCGGGGTACCGCCCCCCTGCTGGTCGGCCTCGGCGGGTGGCTGCTGCTGGACGAGACGCCAACAGCGGCCACGGCCGCCGGGCTGGTGGTATTGGTGGGAGGGCTCCTGGTCCTGGCCGGGTTGGGCAACCAGCTCCAGGAGAGACGTGCCGTGGTGCTGGCCGCGATCACCGGCCTGTGCACGGTGGCCTACTCGCTCATTGACGCCCGGTCAGTGGACCTGACGGGATCACTGGGCTACCTGTCGATGGTCATGATCCTCAGTTCAGGAGCCGTGCTCCTGGGGCGACGGCCGGGGTGGGCCCGGATGCGGTCCATGCTGGGCGATTCGGCGGTCGTAGGCGCCGGCCAGGGAGGGGCGTATGCCCTCGTCCTGTTGGCCTTTCAGCAGGCCCAGGCCGGGCAGGTGACCGGGCTACGCCAGGTCTCCGTGGTGCTCGGAGTGTTGCTGGCCCGGGAGGCCCTCGGCCCCCGGGCGCTCTGGGGTTCTTTGCTGGTGACCGCCGGAGCCGTCCTAGTCATCTGGTAGGCGACTTAATGGTCGAGTCAGGGTTGGCTCACGAAAACAGAACCGCTCCTAACTGGAAGGTAAGAGCATCTAACAGTAGGATCAGGGGGTGAGCCGAGGGACCCTGGACACGCAGCAGGTGGTGGAGAGCGCGGCGGCTCTGGCCGACGCCGAGGGGCTGGACGCCGTGACCCTCACCCGGGTGGCCGAGCACCTGGGCGTGCGCCAGCCGGCCCTGTACCGCCACGTCGACAACTTCGACGCTCTGATCCGAGCTCTCGGCCTCCGGGGTCGCGGAATCCTTGCCGACCGCCTGGGGGCGGCTGCCGTGGGAATGGCCGGGGACGATGCCGTGCGGGCCATGGGCGCGGCGTGGCGGTCCATGGTGGCCGACCATCCAGGCCTCTACGCGGCGACCGACCGCTATCCGTGCGCCACAGACCCGGAACTGGAGGAAGCGGTGGAGCGGGTGGTCGAGGTGCTGGGTCAGGCCCTAACCGCCTACGGGTTGAGCGACGTCGACCGCGTCCACGCCGCCCGTTCCATGCGGAGCGTGTTCCACGGCTTCGCCCACCTCGAGTCGGGTGACGGGCACCCCTACGCCCTCGACCTGGACGACAGCTTCAACCACCTGGTCGACCTGCTGTGTGCCGGCATCCGGCAGATGGCGACCGTGCCCGTCTGATCCGACCGCACGTTCCGACGACTCGACGAGTGCTTTTGCCATGACCCGCCTCGGCTTCGTCCTGGACTCCGGGAGTTGCATCGGCTGCCACGCCTGCACGGTGGCCTGCAAGAGCGAGCACGATATTCCGCTGGGTGTCAACCGCACGTGGCTCAAGTACGTGGAGACCGGAACCCATCCGAAGACCGAACGCCACTTTTCGGTTATGCGGTGCAACCACTGTGACGACGCCCCGTGCATGACCATCTGCCCGACCTCGGCACTCTTTCGCTCCGACAACGGCGTTGTCGACTTCGACGACGACAACTGCATCGGCTGCAAGGCGTGCATGAACGCCTGCCCCTACGACGCCATCTACCTCAACCCACAGACGAACACCGCCCACAAGTGCAATTTCTGCAACCACCGACTGGAGGACGGCCTGGAGCCGTCGTGCGTCGTGGTGTGCCCCACCCAGGCCATCAGAGTCGGCGACCTAGACGATCCGTCGTCGGAGATCTCCCGCCTCCACGCTGCCGGCGGGATGGTCCGCTCACCGGAGCAGAACACTCGGCCCAAGGTTGTCTACACGGGTTCCACGTCGGCTTCGCTGGACCCTCTGGCCTCAGCCATCGCCGGTGACGGAATGATCTGGGCCGACACAACGCCCGCCCACTCCACACCCACGCCGGTCGCGTTGACCGCCGCCCCCGTACGGGACGACGGACAGGACATGGCCCGCACCACCTACACCACCCAGCATCCGCCGGTCTGGGGATCAATGGTGTCGGGGTACCTGGTCACCAAAGCCATCGCCGCCGGCGTGATGCTGGTGGCCGCCCTTCTGGTCCTCCTCGGGCACGGGGACGACCGAACGGCCGTCGGCGTGGTTCCTCCCGTGGTGGCCGGTGCGTTCCTGGCCCTCACCGGGGTGCTGCTGGTCGGTGACCTCAAGCAACCGAAGCGATTCGTCTACCTCCTTACCCGAGGCAACCGAACATCCTGGCTGGTCAAGGGGGCCTGGGTCCTTGCTGCCTTCGCGGCCTGCCTGGCTGCCTGGTGGATCGCCGGCCTGGCCGGCGCCGGGAGCGCGCTCGCGGCGCTAGTGGTTCCGACCGTCCTACTGGCCCTGGGAACGGCCGGGTACACGGCGTTCCTGTTCGGCCAGTGCGAGGGCCGGGACCTGTGGCAGGAACCGCTTCTACTGCCGGTGCTGGTGAGCCAGGCCGTCATGGCCGGTGGGGCCGTCTATTCGCTGCTCGACCTGTTCCTGGACGTTCCGTCCCACGGGGCTGTCAAGTGGGCCTTCCTGGCCGGCCTGGTGGCCAACGCCGGACTCGTGGCCGCCGAACTGACCGGCGGGCACTCCCGCCACGTGACCATGGCCCTAGCCGAGTTACGGCGGGGCGGCCAGCGGAAGCGTTACCGCGAGTTCGCTTTCTGCACGGTTTTTTCGCTGGTGTTCCTTGGCTTGGACGTCATATTCGGCGAGATCGTCTTCGACTGGTCCGGTCCGGTCCAGCCGCTCGTCCCCCTGGCCGCCCTATACGGCCTGTTCGCCTACGAAGACGCCTACGTGCGGGCCGGCCAGTCGGTCCCGCTCTCCTAGGCCACGATCCGGAGCACGACGATGACCACTGACGGAACCACCGCCGGGCTCTCCAGCTATCCGCCCGAGGAGACCTGGGACCACGTGGAGTCCCTGGACGCCGCCGCTTGGCCCACGAAGGTCCGGCGGGCCCATCGCCTCGTTCCCACCACCTGCTTCAACTGCGAGGCCAACTGCGGCCTGCTGGCCTGGGTGGACAAGGAGACGGGCCGGATCACCAAGTTCGAGGGAAACCCGGTTCACCCGGCCAGTCGGGGCCGGAACTGCGCCAAAGGCCCGGCCACCATCAACCAGGTCGAGGACCCCGAGCGGATCTTGTACCCGATGAAGCGGGTCGGCGAGCGAGGAGAGGGCCTCTGGGAGCGCATCAGTTGGGACCAGGCACTCGACGACATCGGTAGTCGGATCGGCCGGGCGTTCCGCGAGAACCGCCACCACGAGGTCATGTACCACGTCGGTCGGATGGGCGACGACAGCTACATGGAACGGGTGCTTCACTCGTGGGGAATCGACGGCCACAACAGCCACACCAACATCTGCTCTAGCGGTGCCCGGGTGGGCTACGCCTCCTGGATGGGCTTCGACCGACCGTCGGCCGACTTTGCCAACGCCAAGGTGATCTTCCTCATTTCATCGCACCTAGAGGCCGGCCACTACTTCAACCCCCACGCCCAGCGGATCATCGAGGGGCAGCAGAACGGAGCGACCGTCATCTGCGTCGACCCGCGCCTGTCCAACACGGCCTCCAAGGCCGACCACTGGTTTTCAGCGTGGCCGGGCACCGAGGCCTTCCTGCTGCTGGCCATCGCCCGCCTACTGGTCGAGAACGACACCTGGGACCAGGCCTTCTTCGAGCGTTGGGTCAACTGGGAGACCTTCCTTCGGGAGGCCCGACCCGACCTGGACCCGGTGTTTAACAACGTGGGCCCAGCCCTGCTGGACCACTACGCCGACTACACGCCGGCCGCCGCGGCCCGGATGTGCGGTATCGACGAGGACCGCATCCGGACCGTGGCCGACATCATCGGCGACGGCCTAGGGGCCTTCGCATCACACACCTGGCGGGCTTCGTCGGCGGGCAACGAGGGTGGCTGGATGGTGGCCCGGTGCCTCCAATTCCTGAATGTGCTGACCGGCTCGGTGGGCACCGAGGGTGGGACCAACGCCAACGGCTGGAACAAGTTCATACCCGTTACCCCGGCCCACCCCGAACCCCAGGGTCGGTGGAACGAGCTCCAGTGGCCCATCGAGTACCCGCTCTCCCACCATGAGCTGTCGATCCTGCTGCCCCACTTCCTGAAAGCCGGGCGGGCCACGCTGGACACCTACTTCACCCGCGTCTACAACCCGCTGTGGACCAACCCCGACGGTTTCACCTGGATGGAGGTGCTTCGGGACCCGGAGAAGATCGGCTGCCATGTGGCGCTGACGCCGACCTGGAACGAATCGGCGTGGTTCGCCGACTACGTGCTCCCCATGGGGCATGCCTCGGAGCGCCACGACGTATCCAGTTTTGAGACCCACAACGGTCGGTGGATCGGGTTCCGCCAGCCGGTCGCCCGGCGCCACCGCGAGTTGGACGGCGAGGTGTTCGAGCGCACCTACGAGGCCAACCCGGGCGAGGTGTGGGAGGAACAGGAGTTCTGGATCGACCTGTCGTGGCGCATCGATCCGGACGGCTCGCTGGGCATCCGGTCCCAGTTCGAGAGCTGGGAGAACCCGGGAACCCCGCTGACCCTCGACGAGTACTACACGATGCTCTTCGAGAGGTCGGTTCCCGGCCTTCCTGAGGCAGCCGAGGCCGAGGGCCTCGCGCCTTTGGAGTACATGCGGCGCAAGGGGTCATTCGCCCTTCCCGGAGACCAGGTAAAGGTGTACGAACGGGACGTACCGGAGGTCGACCTGGTCGGCGCCGACCGCGACGAAGACGGGGTGTGGCGTCGGCCGGGCACGGCCGGCTCCTACGAGTCGCTGGACGACATCGCCGGCCACATGCCGTTCATCGGCGACGGCTCGCCGGCCGTGGACATTAACGGTCAGGCCAAGCTCGGCTTCCCGACGCCGTCCAAGAAGCTGGAGCTCTTCTCGGAGACAATTCGCGACTGGGGGTGGCCCGAGTACGCGCTCCCGGCCTTCATCCGGAGTCAGGTCCACTGGGAGGACCTGGACCTGACGGCCGGTGAGCGGATCCTCGTGCCGACGTTCCGGATCCCAACCCTGATCCACACCCGATCGTCCAACAGCCAGTGGCTGAACGAGATCAGCCACCGCCATCCGCTGTGGTTGCATCCGTCAGACGCCGAACAGCTGAACATTGAAGAGAACGGCCTAGTCCGCATCACGACCCGGATCGGCCACTTCGTCATCTCGGCGTGGCGTACGGAGGGGATCCGTCCCGGCGTGGTTGCGGCCAGCCACCACATGGGCCGTTGGCGGTTAGAAGAGGAGGCGGCCCGCTCCTGGGGGACGGGTAAGGCCTCCATCGATCGGGACGACGACGGCCGGTGGCGGCTCCGCCGGGAGCACGGTCAGGCGTCCTATGGGAGCGACGACCCGGACACCGGGCTGATCTGGTGGACCGACACCGGCGTGCACCAGAACCTGACCTTCCCCGTACAGCCCGATCCGATCAGCGGTATGCACTGCTGGCTTCAGCGGGTCACGGTGGCCCCGGCAGAGGCCGGCGATGCCTACGGCGACGTCGTGGTCGACACCGAGGCCTCGCACCGCGTCTTCGAGGAATGGCTTGCTAAGACCCGGTCCGGTCCTGGACCCGGTGGGCTGCGTCGACCCCTGTGGATGGCCCGGCCGGTCAAGCCGAAAGCCACCGCCTTCGGCTACGACAGCTGACCGTCGGCGCCGACCAGGTTCCCGTGTCGGCCGGATTACAGGTAGGCGTTGGCCGTCAGGTCGGCAGGAACGATTGAGTCGACCACGGCTCGCAGCGTGGCTTCGAAGAGCGACGGTAGGTCGCTACTAGTGGCCAGGGCCTCACGGGTTGCCGGGTCTAGGTCCGGGTCGTCGAGGTCGGCCAGCACCGAGGTGCGGCGGTGGTCGGCTGGGACGAGGTCGTCCAGCATGGTGGTCACGATGAAGCCGCCCACGCACGCCGTGATGGCCCGCAGGGCGTCGCGGGCCGCCTCGCCCACAACCCCGGACTCTTGCAACTCGCGTGCCATTGCCAACTCCAGATGCTGGGCGTGGAGCGACGCAGCCCCGTGGGCGCTGGCTAACCGGGTGATCTCCCGGTGGGTGATGGCGCTCTCCCAGATGAGGCGGGCCACAGCCAGGACACGGTCGCGCGCCGTGTCGCCCTCCACAGGGGCCTCGGCCAGCCGGGCACCGTGGCGGCGGACCAGAGCGGTGATCAGCTCGGCGCGGTTCCCGACGTGCCAGTAGATGGTGGTTGTGGCCACGTCCAGCTCGTTGGCCAGGCTCCGCATGGTCAGGGCGTCGGCCCCGTCAGCCTCGACCATGGTGATGGCCCGGTCCAGGATCTCTGGGGCTCCGATGCCAGTCCGGCGTCCGGAGTGCCGGGGACCCTCGCCGGTCGGTTCGGGTAGCGACATTTCCAGTGCCTCGGGGTTGTGTTCCATGCGCGATCTCTGCGACAGTGTACAAGATCGAGTAGAACACTGTCCAAGAGGCAATCGCTGCCCGAGGACCGAGAAACCGGAGGAAACCATGGACCGCCAGGTCAGCACCGGCGACGAGCCGTACATCGTTGTCTCGTCCGACACCCACGCCGGGCTGCAGTGTGAGGAATACCGGCCGTACCTGGACTCCGCCCTCCACGAGGAGTTCGACGGCTACGTGGCCGAGCGCCACAAGCACCGCCAAATCGCCGAGGAAGTAAACGCCGAGTTTCTTGCCGAGTGGGAGGGCGAGAACGAATGGGGCCTGCAGGGCGCCTACGACCCGGAGGTCCGCGACCCGGTACTGGACGCCGACGGCGTGGCCGGTGAGATCATCTTCGCCGACGGCGACGCTGTCACCGGCCAGGAGTCCCCACCCTTCGGCGCAGGCCTGGCCGCCGGCATGATCACCGACCCCCGGCTGGCCTTCGGGGGGGCCCGAGCACACAATCGCTGGTTGGAGGAGTTCTGCGCCACCGAACCGGTGCGCCGTGCCGGGGTGGCGCTGGTGCCGGCTACCCATGACGTGGATCTGGCTGTGGCCGAAGTCGAGTCCTTGGCCGGCCGGCCGGGCATCAAGGGCGTAATGGTCCCGACCATGTGGCACGGCTTCCCGGCCTACGGGTCCGACCACTACGACCGCTTCTGGGCGGCGTGCGCCGACGCCGGACTGGTCGTGCACACCCACTCGGGCGAAGCCGACTTCCGAAGCTATGGCGAGAACGTGGCCATGTACATCAGCGAGGTGCCGTTCTGGACCCACCGGATCCTCTGGCAGCTCCTCTTCTCCGGGAAGTTCGACAAGTACCCGAACCTCCGCTACGCGGTGGTCGAGTGCGGTTCCTACTGGGTGGGGGACCTCCTCTGGAAGGCCGACGTCAACTTCGGGGCCAGTTGGAAGGTCAAGAAGATGGGCTCCCGGATGAAGGGGCTCATCACTCGCCTCCCGTCGGAGTACTTCGGGACGAACGTGTTCATCGGTGCCTCCACCATGTCGGTCGAGGAGATCCGGCGCAGGCACACAAACGGCATCGACGCCCTGATGTGGGGTACGGACTACCCGCACCCCGAGGGATCGTGGCCCCACACTCGGGAACGTCTGGAGAACGACTTCCGGGACGTCTCCATCGAGGACGCCCGGCTACTGCTGGGCCTCAACGCAATCGACTGCTACGGGCTGGACGAGGCGGGCCTGCGCCAGGTTGCCGACCGGGTCGGACCGACCCCGGAGCAGCTAGGCCAGGACCCCGGCCTGCGTACCGCCGAAGGAGCCACCCGCACCGCTCGGTGGTGGCTCGACGAGTACGGCTGCGAGATGCAGTACGCCTGACCGGACCGACCAGGGAGACCACGCCATGAGCGAACGACACGTCGTCATCTCGGCCGACAGCCACTGCGGAGCCGACCTCTGGGACTACAAGGGGTACCTGGAGTCCAGGTACCACGAGGAGTTCGACGACTGGGCCCGGTCCGTCGAGGCAGCCCAGGCCCGCATCGCTGAACAGTTCAAAGACTCTCCCCGGTCCACGTTGAACGTGGGTGTGGACGGGGACCCTGCCGAGGACGGCGACCGGAACTGGTCAAGCGAACGGAGGTTGCGGGAGCAGGAGGCCGACGGGGTGGTGGCCACCGTGCTATTCCCCAACACACAGCCGCCATTTGCCCCGGCGGCGGCCAGCCAGTTCGAGGCTCCGCCTTACAACGACGACATGGAGCACAGGTGGGCCGGCCTGCGGGCCCACAACCGCTGGCTGCTGGACCTCGTCTCTGAGGCCCCGGAACGGAGGGCCGGCATCGTCCAGATCTTCCTAGGCGACGTGGAGGGCTCGGTGGCCGAGATTGAGTGGGCGGCCGAGAACGGACTCCGAGGTGGGATCCTTGTTCCCGGCGCCCCGCCCGACTCGCCGTTCGACCCGCTCTACTCCAAGGCCTATCGGCCGATTTGGGAAGCAGCGGCGGCCAACGACATGCCGCTGAACCACCATTCGGGTGGGGCGACGCCGAGCTTCGGCAGCCACTTCCCGGCCTCGCTGGCCATCTTCCTGCTGGAAGTCTCCTGGTGGAGCCACCGGGGGCTCTGGCACCTGATGTTCTCCGGGGTTTTCGAACGCCACCCAAACCTGCAGTGGGTCAACACCGAGACAGGGACGGCTTGGGTGCCCGACACGCTTGAGAAGTTGGACTCCTTCTACGACCGGATGAAGTACTCCACCTACGGGTCGGAGTCCATCTTTGGGGGCATGGCGGTGGCGGAGATGTCGCTGCGACCGTCGGAGTACTGGCAGCGGCAGTGTCATGTGGGAGCCAGCTTCCTACGTCCCACCGAGACCGAGATCGTGCGTCAGATCGGCATTGACAACGTGATGTGGGGCTCGGACTACCCGCACATCGAAGGCTCCCACCCCCACACCGACAAGCATCTGCGCTTGACGTTCGGGCAGATGACCGAGGACGAGGCCACCAAGTTGCTGACCACTAACGTGGCGAAGCTCTACAAGTTCGACGTCGAGAAGCTGCGGCCCCTGGCCGAGTTGCACTGCCCGACCAAGGCCCACGTGGCCAGCGGCATCTCCTACTCGGAGATCCCCGAGAAGGCCAAGGGCTGTCCGGGCATGGCCCCGCAGAACCAGACCCAGGAAGTGGTCGCTTGAGCGGGCCCCCACCGCTGGAGGTCGCCGGCTCGGTCGCCGTCGTCACCGGTGGGGCCAACGGCATTGGGCGGGGGGTCGTCCGGGCCCTGCTGGAAGCCGACGCCACGGTGGTCGTGGCCGACGTCGAGCAGGACGTGATGGACACCACGGTGGCCGCCCTGTCGGCGTCCCACCCGGGGCGGGTGTCGGGGATCCTGACCGACGTGTCCGATGACGCCTCGGTCGAGGCGTTGGCCGACCAGGTATTCGCCGTGCACGGCCAGTGCAACCTGTTGTTCAACAACGCTGGCGTCGGGTCGGGTGGCGGCGGCCGTGTCTGGATGCACGAGCCCAACGACTGGCGCTGGTGCTACGGCGTCAACGTGTTCGGGGTGGCCCACGGCATCATGGCCTTTGTGCCCCGGATGCTGGAGTCGGGCGAGCCGGGGCACATCGTGAACACCTCGTCGGGTGACGGGGGCTTCGCTCCGGTACCGACGGCGGCCCTCTACGCCTCTAGCAAAGCCGCAGTGAGTTGCATGACCGAGTCGCTGGACCACCACCTCCGTCAGGATTCCGGGGTCATGGGGGCATCGGTCTTCTACCCGTCGGGCGGGCTCATGGACACCGGCCTGTTCACCTCTCAGAGGAACCGGCCGCTGGAGTTGGAGCGGGTCCGGGGGAGCACCGGTCGGGCAAGCATGACGTTCACCGAGATGAAGGACCGCCTGGAGAAGGCCGGTCGGACCGTGAAGGTTGCCGACCTAGACGAGCTCGGCCGCTTTGTCGTGGAGTGCGTGGCCCGGCGCCAGTACGTGATCGGCCGAGAGCTAGAACGGACGGTCGAGCTGCTCCACACCCGAGCCGACGCCATCGGCCGCTTCGAGATGCCCCCACCCCACGACATGGGCCTCTGACCGCTATCGGTTAGCGGGCGTGCGCGCCCTCCAACGAGACAGCCAGCCCCTCGTTGTTGGCCGGCCGGCTTCGAGACAGGAACGCCCCAGCATCGGCCAGGAGAAACTGGCCGGTAATGCACCGGGCCAGGTCGCTGCACAAGAACACGGCCAGGCGGGCCAGCTCGTCGTGCTCGACCATGCGCCGCAGCGGGGTGGCAGCCACCAGGGCGGCCATGCGTTCCTCGGTGAAGGCGGCGGCCACCGTTTCGGTGAGGGTGGTCCCTGGGGCGATGGCGTTCACCCGGATCTCTTCGGGGCCCAACTCGACGGCCATGGTGGTCACCAGGTGGTTCACCGCTGCCTTGGCCGCTGCATAGGCCGCGTTGTAGGGCGCCGGACGGGTGGTCTCTCCGGACGTCACGAACAGGATGGATCCCCCGCCCGTCCCGGCCATCACCGCCGCTTCGGCCCGCCCGCACAGTGCAGCCTGGATCAGGTTCTGGCCGACGATGTCCCGCCAGTCGTCGCCTCCGTATTCCACGAACGGCCGGGGTCGTCGTCCCGGGGGGAGCATCCCGACGTTGTTGACGGCCAGGTCCAGGCCGCCTAGCCGGTCGACGGTCGCATCGACCAGGGCGTCGACCGCTTCGTCGTCCCGGCAGTCGGCGGGCAGCGCCACGGCCCGCCCGCCCTCGGCGGTGATCTCCGCCACCACGGCCTCGGCCCGGTCGCCGACCAGGTCGTTGACGGCCACCGCGGCTCCGGCCCGAGCCAGCCAGCGGGCGACCTCCCGTCCGATACCGGCCCCGGCTCCGGTCACCAGGGCGTTGCGTCCGGTGTGGTCGATGGCGATGGTCATGTCGGGGTTGTCCCTTCTCGGGTGTCGGAGTCCGGGCGGTGAGCTGAGCCGGTAAGCAGGGCCAGGACCTCGTCCACCGCCCCGTCGGCCCGTGCTTCAATGGTCGCCTGGTCCACCCCGCCGATCGGGTGCTGGACGTAGACCACCCGAAGGTCGGGCAGCCCCAGGTCGACCGCCGTCCGGTCGGCCAGCGGACGTAGTTCCCCGGTGGCCACCAGGACAGTGGGCAGCCCGGCGGTTTCCAGTCTCACGGTGTCGTGGACACTCCACGACGTACAGCTGCCTCAATCGGCAGTGCCGGTGAGGACCAGCTCCACCTCCTCGGCGAGTCGTCCCAGGACCTGGTCCTCGCACGGGACAGCGGCGTTCTTGACCTCCACAAGGGTCACCTCGGCGCCGGTGCGCTGGGCCAGGCGGTCAGCCAGGCGGTGCAGCAGGACGTCGGCATTGGGCTTCCGGTTGTCCAGGATCCCGATGCGTCGACCGGCCAGCACCGGGGGCGAGGGGGCCAGGACGGCCGGCGGGGCGCATGTCGGGCCGTCGGGTCGGTGCACGTACATGGGGTCTCCTAGGGCTCGACGGGGAGGGTCACGCTGCGGGTCATGCCCCAACTAGGGATAACCGAGCTGTGCTTGCCGGCCCCCCCTACGACCAGGATCCGGATATTGCCCGGATGTGCGGTCATCGGCGTGGGGGCGTCGTCGTCCAGGTGCTCCATCCACGGTGCCCAGGCTCGGAGGTCGAAGGCCCGGGTCAGCTCGCCGGCCGGCAGCCGGGCCTGCTGGAACAGGTAGGACGACACGTCGTTCCGGGACCAGCCCGCCCGGGCGCAGGTGGCGGCGTGCTCCGGGCACAGGGCGACCAGGTACTCCCCCTGGCTGATGCAGGCGTTGTTCTGGGCCGTGGTGGTCATAGCTGAGGCCACCTTGTCCAGGATCCGGGCCGGGTGGTCGGACTCCATGTCGTGGACGTTGTGGGGGGCCTCTCCGCAGTGGACGGTCACCGCTGACGGTGAATCCACCCCGATACTGGGGGCATAGCCTGCCCAGGGCGAGGCGTCGAGGTTCTCGGCCACGCAGTACCCGTATTTGGCCGGCCCACCCTGGGTGGAAGCGTCGCCGTCGCCCGGTGTGGCGCCGGCGACGTGGAGGAGAACCAGCCGCACGGCCCGGCCGGTGGCGGCGTTGGCCCGGTTCCCGGGTCCGAAGGCCCCGAGCCCGCCGTTGTAGCCGGCGGTCCGGGCCACCTCGCCATGGACTACCAGCAGAGGGGCCACGCAGTGGGTGGTGGCGTTGACGCCCCTCAGGTTGAGCTCGGGTCGGGCCAGGGCCCTCACAGCCGACACCACGACCGGGAGGTGTTCGGGTCGGCATCCAGCCATCACGGCGCTGACGGCGATGGTCTGTCGAGAGGCCTCGCCGAACCTGGGGGGCAGGACGGCCACCACCTCGTCGGGGTCGGCACCGCCGCATCCGGACAGCATTTCGGCGACCCGTTCCGGGGTGGGGGCGACCACCGGGAGGCCGTCGCCCCAGCCGTGGCCGGCCAGCGAGGCTGTCACGTCCCCGTCGTCGGGGATTTCCAGCAGGTTAGTAGTGTCTACAGACATCAGACATAAGTCTGTCTGATGTCGACTAGGTTGGCAAGTACGCCGGGAGGGGCGCGTGACATGGCCGCACGACGAGGGGTGACCGCCGACCAGGTCGTCGCGGCGGCGCTGGCTGTTCTGGACGAGGCCGGACGGGTGACCGACGTGCGACCGGCCGCGGTGGCCAAACGCCTGGGGATCCGGAGCCAGTCCCTCTACGCCCACGTAGACGGAGCGGCAGGGCTCCGACGCCTACTGGCCCTGCGGTCGCTCGATGACCTGGCCGAGGCGGTGACCACAGCCGCCGTGGGGCGATCCGGTCGCGACGCCGCCGAAGCCGTGGTTCGGGCCCACCTGTCGTTCGCTCTGGCGTACCCGGGCCGGTTCAGCGCGGCCATCCACCCACCCGGAGGGGATCCCGACCTGGAGGCCGCCGTTAACCGGGTCAGTCGCCCGTTGCAGACCGTCCTGCAGTTCCTGGGCCTGGACGACGGGCCCCGAGTGCACTGGACGCGCCTGCAACTGGCCGTCACCGCTGGGTTCGCCTCCCTGGTCCACGGTGAGCAGCTCACCCTGGCTCCCGGAGCCGACGACACGGTGGAGCACCTGGTGGCCATGCTGCTCGGCCATCTGGACGACATGGTCGGTGCTGGCCCACTGGTGACTAGCGGGCCCTAGGTCAGGCGGGTCCGGACACGACGGTGACCGGGTCGGGGACCCGGTCACCGGGATGGCGGAAGGTGTGGGATTCGAACCCACGGTGACCCGGAGGCCACAACGGCTTTCGAGGCCGCCCCATTCGTCCGCTCTGGCAACCTTCCGTCGCCGAGACTACTGAGGTGCCGCTGGGCGGCCAACCGAGCGTTGCTTCAGCGACGGTCGGCGAAGAACCGGGTGAGGAGGGCCGCGCCCTCGTCAGCCCGGACCCCGGGCACGACGGCGAACTCGTGGTTGAGGCGTGGGTCCGCCCCAAGGTGGTAGAGGGAGCCGGCCGCCCCGGCCTCCTCGTTGGCCGCCCCCCAGACCACACGACCGACCCGGGCCGCCCAGGCGGCGCCGGCACACATGGGGCAGGGCTCCAGCGTCACGACCAGCGTGGCGCCGTCGAGACGCCACGAGCCGACGGCCGTTGCGGCATCCCGGAGGGCTAGGACCTCAGCGTGGGCCGTGGGGTCACCGGTCCCCTCACGTTCATTGTGGCGCCGGGCTACCACCCGGCCGTTCACCGCCACCACGGCGCCGATCGGCGCCTCACCGGCCTCCGCTGCAGCCGCCGCTTCAGCTAGGGCCAGGCCCATGAGGTCGTGGTCGGTCGGCTCGGGTTCGATCAGGGGGGCGGGGTGCTGGTCCACCCGGTCGACGATAGGCCCAGGCGCCGAGGCACCCGTCCTCGAGCGTGGCGGCCAGGTGATCTGCGGCACCCCGGGGGTTCCGCTGAGAGCTGCTGCCTTCCGGCCCTGACTCGGTTCACGGGCTCCGGTCGCACAGGACCCGACCGCCACACTCCAGAACGGGTGCCCGACAACGATACCCCTGTTGCCCGGATCGCACCCCGGGGGACGTTCCGGCCTTCCGTATCCCGTCGTCGGGCTGGATACCCTTGGCGCCCGGATCCCGGCTCCCGGGTCGGGTCCCGGAGGGATGCGAGAGCGGACGATTCGGCACGCCTGGAACGCGTGTGTGGCTTCACGGTCACCGTGGGTTCGAATCCCACTCCCTCCGCCGAACTGACGCCTTGACGCCACCGGTCGGGGTCTCGGGGCCGCTGTAGGGTCGGCTCATGGAGTACACGTCGCTCTACCGGCGCTTCAGGCCCCGACGGTTCTCGGAGGTCCGAGGCCAGGAGCACGTGGTGGCCGCCCTGCAGAACGCGGTGCGTGAAGGCCGCGTCCTGCACGCCTACCTGCTTAGTGGTCCCCGGGGAACAGGCAAGACCACGGCGGCCCGAATCCTGGCCAAGGCCCTGAACTGCACGGGTGAGGCCACCGACGGTGAACCGTGCTGCTCCTGTGATTCGTGTGAGGCCATCGACGCCGGCACTTCGTTCGACCTTCACGAACTGGACGCCGCCTCGAACAACAAGGTCGATGACATTCGGGACCTACTGTCCAAGGTGGCCCTGGGGACCCCTGGTCGGACCAAGGTGTACCTCCTGGACGAAGTCCACATGTTGACCGCCGGAGCAGAGAACGCCCTGCTCAAGACGCTGGAGGAGCCCCCCGACCACGTCGTCTTCGTACTGGCCACCACCGAGCCCCACAAGGTCGTGGAGACCATCCGCAGCCGCTCCCAGCACCTGGAGTTGAACCTCCTGGGCGCCGAGGATCTGGAGTCACTGGTCCGCGACGTGGTGGTCGAGGCAGGTCTCGACGTCGATGATGCGGGCGTCGATCACGCCGTTCGGGCCGGTCGGGGTTCGGCCCGCGACGCCCTGTCGGCCCTGGACCGCGTGGTGGCCGGAGGTATCACCGACGACGACACCTCAGTCGATGAGCTCCTACGAGCACTTTCCGAGCGGGATCCTGGGCGGGCCCTGGGGGCCTTGGCCGCGGGGATCGCCAGGGGCCGCGAGCCGCGGGTGACCGGGGAAGCCCTCCTGGGAGCGCTGAGGGAGGCTTTCCTGGTGTCCATGGGGGTTCCGCCATCGCAGCTGGCTGCTGCCGACCGGGAACGCGCTGAACGATTTACCGAGGAGGCACCTCCGGCCGTGATCACCCACGCCCTAGAGGTACTGGGGACCGCCTTGGTGGATATGCGCCGATCTCCTGATCCGCGGGTTGATCTGGAAGTGGCCTTGGTCAGGTTGACCGGACCGGAGGTGTCCGGGTCTGGCGGTCCGGGCTCCTTGGACGAGCTGACCAGACGAGTGGAGGCGCTCGAGGTCGCCTTGGCGTCGGCATCGGACAGGTCGGTTGGGCGGGGTCCGGTCGCTCCACCGCCTCCACCGCCTCCACCGCCGTCCCGGCGTTCCGGCCCGGCAGCTGAGGGACGTTCGGGGTTGACTCCCGTCACCCCGTCACCCCCGGTGGCCACCGAGGCAGCGTCCACTGAGCCGCCTGCGCCCCCGACAGAGCCCGACGCATTGCCGGCAGCCGCCGCTCCTCCCACCGCAATACCCAGCCGGGACGAGCTGGTCATGGCCTGGGGTGACGACCTCATGGACCGACTGAGCCGCAAGGCCCGGGCGCGCTTCTCGGCCGCCCGGTTCATCGACGTGCAGGACGGCACTGCCGTCATGGCCTTACCCAACGAACCTCACCTCCGGCGCTGCGAGGACCTTCGCGGTGAGTTGGAGAATGTGCTGGCGGCGCGGTTCGGTGGAAGCCTGCCCGTGCGCCTGGTGGTGGACGACGGGTCCTCAGCTCCAACCGTGACCCCGACGACTAAACCACGCCCCGTTGCTGTCGACGAGTCGACGGTTGCCGACGAGTCGATCGACATGGACGAGCTGGTCGACGCCGACGTGGCCGAGGGCTCGGCGGTGGACCGCCTGACCCAGGCCTTCCCCGGCGCCGCGCTGGTCGAACCGGACTGAGCGGGCGGAGGGCGGTTGCGGTGTACGCCGAAGCGGTGCAGCAGGTCATCGACGAATTGGGACGCCTCCCGGGGATCGGGCCGAAGTCGGCCCAGCGACTGGCCTTCCACCTCATGAAGTTGCCGACGGAGGACACAGCCCGGCTCACGGCAGCCATCGACGAGATGAAGGCCCGGGTTCGGTTCTGCGACCGGTGCTTCAACGTGTCGGAATCCGAGTTGTGCACGATGTGCGCCGACGATCGCCGGGACGCCACGTTGCTGTGTGTGGTTGAAGAACCCCGGGACATCGTGGCCGTGGAGCGCACCGGCGGCTTCCGTGGCCGGTACCACGTGCTGGGAGGGGCTATCAGCCCGATTGAGGGGATCGGCCCTGACCAGCTCCGGGTCCGTGAGCTGATGGCCCGCCTGGAGCCCGAAGGTGTGGCCGAGGTCATCCTGGCCACTAACCCCAACATCGAGGGTGAAGCCACGGCCATGTACCTGGCTCGCCTACTGGAGCCCCTGGGGGTGGAGGTCACCAGGATCGCCAGCGGTCTGCCCGTAGGCGGTGACCTGGAGTACGCAGACGAGTTGACGCTAGGCCGTGCGCTGGAAGGCCGGCGGCCGCTCGACAGGGGGTGATGGCCTGTGGAAGAAGAACTTCGAAGATGGGAACGCCCCCCGGTGGCTCCCGCCGGCCCGAGGGGTCGTTCCCGAGTTGGGTGGAGGGGTGGTTCCCAACTATTGCGACTACGTTACGACAGTGACGAGATTATTACAAGTCAGGCCCAATCTGTTGTGTCAGTGTCACAAAGGGGCTGGTGGGAGGCCTCCGATGGGTGGGGCCCTGAAATACGAGTTATCCACAGGTTGATCCACAGGGTCGGGTTTTCAGGGGGTCCCGGGGACCTCCGGACCGGCCCCGACCGCTCCCCGGGAGGCTCACCTTGCTGCTGACCCAGATCGACCATGTGGCCATCGCCGTCCACGACCTGGAGGCGGCCATCGCCTACTACCGGGCAGCGTTCGGTGCTGAGGTCCACCACCGCGAAGTGGTGGAACGTGACGGGGTGGACGAGGCCCTCCTGAAGGTGGGTGAGTCCTATATCCAACTCACCACGGGGACCCGGCCCGACTCGGCTATCACGACCTTCCTGGAGAAGCGGGGTGAAGGCATCCACCACGTCGGCTACAGGGTCGACGACTGCGCTGAGGCGCTGGCTGCTCTTGTGGCCGCTGGAGGGCGGGCCATCGACGAGGCCCCCCGCCCTGGCTCGCGGGGGACCACCGTTGCCTTTGTTCACCCGAAGGGCTCGTTCGGCACTCTGATCGAGCTGGTGCAGGAGTAACGGGACGGCGGAAGGCACCGTGGCCCCCTTCGACGTCCATCTGGTGGACGGCACCTACGAGCTCTTCCGGTACCACTTCGCCGTGCCGTCTCACGTCACCGCTGAGGGGGTGGAGGTGGCCGCCGCCCGGGGCGTGCTCGGCTCCATGCTCGGGCTGGTGGCCGACGGCGCCACCCACGTAGGGGTGGCCACCGACCGGGTCATCGAGTCTTTCCGGAACGACCTCTTCGCTGGTTACAAGACCGGCGAGAGCACTCCGTCGGAACTGTTCGCCCAGTTCCCCCTTGTGGAGGCCGCCTTGGAGGCCGCCGGGTTCGTGGTTTTCGGGATGGTGGAGCACGAAGCTGACGACGCCCTTGGGGCGGCTGCTGTGCGGGCCGCCGCTGACCCCCGGGTAGGGAAGGTCCTGGTGTGCACCCCGGACAAGGACCTGGCCCAGGTGGTCGACGACGGGGCGGGCATTGTCCAGGTGGATCGGCGCCGGGAGACCGTTTACGACCGGGCCGCCGTGGTTGCCAAGTTCGGTGTCGAGCCGGCGTCTATTCCCGACTGGCTAGCTCTCGTCGGGGACACGGCCGACGGTATTCCCGGTCTGCCCGGTTGGGGGGCTAAGTCCTCGGCCGTCGTGCTGGCTCGGTACGGCCACCTGGAGGACATCCCCGACGATCCGGACGACTGGGATGTGGCGGTACGGGGGGCCACCAAGTTGGGCGCTGTGCTGGCCGGGGCACGCGACGACGCCCTGCTTTACCGGCACCTAGCCACCCTGGATCTCACCGCACCGGTCATGGCCGACGTGGAGGACCTGCGGTGGACCGGGCCGGCCAATCACCTGGAGGCGCTGTGTGCCCACCTGGACGCCCCGCGGGCCGCCGAACGGGCCCGCCGCCTGGCCGCCGATCGGGCCTGACCTAACCCAACGACCGACCAGCGGGGTCAGCGGTCCAGCACCGTCAGGACGTCGGCCACCGTGGTCACCCGCGAGACGATGGATGGGTTGGCCGGCTTGACGAACCCATCGTTGACGGCTCGATCCAGGAACGCTTCCAGCTCCAACCAGAAGCCGTTGTGGTCGAGCAGCACAACCGGCTTGGGACCGTCGTGTAGCCCGAGTTGGGTCCAGGTCGCCGCCTCGAACACCTCGTCGAGGGTTCCGTAGCCCCCAGGCAGGGCGCAGAAGGCGTCGGCGAGGGCGTACATGGTTCGCTTGCGGGTGTGCATGTCTTCTACTTCGATCAACTTGGTTAGCCCTGGGTGGGCGATCTCCCGTTTGATCAGGCCTACCGGGATTACCCCCACCACCCTGCCGCCCTGGGCCAACACGGCGTCGGCGAGGGTCCCCATGATGCCGACCTCCGTGCCCCCGTAGACGAGATCCACTCCGGCGTCGGCCAGGGCCGTCCCGAGCTGACGGGCCAGGGTGTGCACGCCGTCGTCAGTTCCGGGCCGGGAGCCGCAGAACACGGCCAGGGCCGGAGACCGGGTAGCGGTGGAGTCAGACACCGTCGGAACGTACCGTCTGGCGCCACCCTGTGTCCGGTGATTCCCGTTCGGTACCCTGTGCCCACCATGGCCGACCACCCGATGACCGAGCGCCTCGACGAGTTGCAGAAGCGCAAGGAGGCGGCGCTACATGCCGGGCCCGAGCGGGCCGTCCAGCGCCAGCACGACAAAGGCAAGATGCTGGCCCGGGAGCGGATCGACTACTTCCTGGACCCCGGCTCGTTCCACGAGCTGGACATGCTGGCCCGCCACCGGGCCCACGAGAGCGGGATCGAGGAACGCCCCTACACCGACGGCGTCATCACCGGGTGGGGCACTGTGGATGGCCGGAAGGTTTTTCTGTTCGCCCAGGACTTCACCGTGTTCGGTGGTGCTTTGGGTGAGGTGTTTGCCGAGAAGATCCACAAGGTCATGGACCTGGCCCTGAGCGTGGGTGCGCCCATGATTGGTCTCAACGACGGTGCCGGGGCTCGTATCCAGGAGGGCGTGGTCAGCCTCGACGGTTACGGAGGGATCTTCTGGCGCAACGTGCAGTCGTCCGGTGTCATTCCCCAGGTCAGCGTGATCCTCGGACCGTGCGCGGGCGGGGCCGTTTATAGCCCAGCCATGACCGACTTCATCTTTATGGTCCGGGAGAAGTCGCACATGTTCATCACCGGACCCGACGTGGTTAGGACGGTTACCGGCGAGGAGGTCAGCCTCGAGGAGTTGGGCGGAGCGGGCAGCCACTCCACCAAGTCGGGCGTGGCCACCTTCGTCGGCGAGGACGAGCACGAGGTCCTCGACGAGGTAAAGGCGCTGCTGGCCCAGTTGCCGTCCAACAACCTTGAGCAGGCTCCGGTGGTTCCCACCGACGACCCCCCTGATCGGGCCTGCCCGGAACTTAACGACCTCATGCCAGACAGCGCGAACCTCCCGTACGACATGCGTACCGTCATCGAGACGGTGCTCGACGACGGCGGCTTCCTCGAGTACCACGCTGCGTGGGCCGGAAACATCGTCTGCGGATTCGGGCACCTGAACGGCCGCAGCGTCGGCGTGGTGGGCAACCAGCCCATGCACTTCGCCGGGGTGCTGGACATCGAAGCTTCTGAGAAGGCGGCCCGGTTCGTCCGCACCTGCGACGCCTTCAACGTGCCCCTGATCACCTTTGTTGACGTGCCAGGGTTTCTGCCCGGCGTTGGCCAGGAGTACGGCGGCATCATTCGCCACGGGGCCAAGCTGCTCTACGCCTACTGCGAGGCCACGGTGCCCCGGATCCAGGTCATCACCCGCAAGGCCTACGGCGGGGCGTACGTGGTCATGGACTCCAAGTCGGTGGGCTCCGACCTGTCGTTGGCCTGGCCATCGGCCGAGTTGGCCGTGATGGGACCCCAGGGGGCGGTGGAGATCGTGTACCGCCGCGAGCTTCAGGACGCCGACGACCCGGCGACTCGCCGGGCCGAGCTGGTTGACGAGTACACGGAGAGGTTCGCCAACCCGTACGTGGCTGCTGAACGGGGCTATGTGGACGACGTAATCGACCCGGCCGACACGCGGGCCAAACTGGTGGCCGGCCTCGAGATGCTGGTCTCTAAACAGGACGAGACCCCCCGTCGCAAGCACGGGAACGTCCCGCTCTAGAGGCGGCGGAGGTTCCGATGGTCCGCATCGTCGCCGAGGGCGCCACCGAACAGGAGTTGGCTGCTATCGCCGCCGCCTACGAGGAACTGTGGCCGAACCCGTCCGAAGCCCGGAAGGTTCCGGAGCCGCCCACGGAATGGCGGTTCTCCGGGCGCTGGTGGCACGGCAGCGATCCCGGCCCCGACGCTCGCTGAGGCGAGCTGAGAATCTCCCTCAGGCCGGCCAGTCGGGACCGTCGGCTAGGACCAGGTCGGGCAGGCCATCCAGGTAGGCCTCCCGGTCGATCTCCACGGCACCCAGCCGGGCCAGGTGTGGGGTGCACCACTGCACATCAACTAGCCGGTCGGAACCGTTGCCCATCAGGTCGACCAGGCCAGCCAGGGCCACCTTGGAGGCATCGGACCGCCGGTGGAACATCGATTCGCCGGCGAACAGCCCGCCGATGGCTACCCCGTAGAGCCCACCGGCCAAGCCATCACCGTCCCAGCACTCCACCGAGTGGGCCCACCCCAGCCGGTGAAGCGTGGCGTAGGCGTCGGTGATCCGCTCGTCGATCCACCCGTGGTCCCGTGCCGGATCGGCGCAGGCCACCATCACCTCGGCGAACGCGGTGTCGATCCGGACCTCGTAGCGGTTCTTCGACCGGCGCAACGACCGTGAAATCCGCAGGTCCGCAGGCCGTAGTACCCCCCGGGGGTCCGGAGACCACCAGGCCATCGGCCCCCCGGCCTCTACCGGCATCGGGAACAAGCCCCTCCGGTAGGCGGCCAGGAGGGTGCCCGGGTCGACATCGGCGCCGACACCCACCACACCGTGATCGTCGGCCGTATCGGCCGGGGGAAAGGCCCAGGTGCTGGCCGGCGGCTCAACCGGTCCCGACGCGTCCACGTTTCTCGGGTTCGGTCCGCTGACCGGGGCTCAGCCAACCTCGATGGTGACCGACCGGACCACGACGTCCCGGCTGGGCCCGCCACCGTACGGCGAGGTTTCGTCCACCCGGTAGAGGCCCATCAGGGCCTCCAGGACGGCCTGCCCCGCCAGGTCGGCGTGTCCGAAGACGATGTAGGTGCCCTGGGCGTCAAGGAGGCCCACCTCGGGGCCGGTGGCGAAGAAGAACTGGGCACCCGAACTGTTGGGGCCTGCCGAACGGGCCATCACCAGGTCGCCCGGCTGGTAGGTGAAGGGGCCTATCAGCCCACCGTTGGAGAGGGGAAGAAACTGGCCGCCCTCGTCGGGAATGGTGTAGCCCGGTCCCGGATCAGACCAGTCATTGGTCTTCGGGGCTCCACCCTGGATGATTGCGATGGACGGGTCGAACCGGAACAGGAGGGTGTCGTCGTAGTAGCCGTACCGGGTGAGCACGACGAAGTTGTTCACCGTCTCCGGCGTCCGCTCGCGGTCCAGGACTACCCGGATCTCGCCTTCCGTCGTGTCGAAAACAGCCGTGTAGGTGGTCCCGTCGTCAAGGCACCAGGTCGGGCGACTGGAGAAGGACAAGCGTGGTCCGTCAGACTTGTCGACGGCCGGGCAGTCCTTGGGCGCCGGAACGGTCACAGGTGCTGGCGTGTTGTCGCCGCCCCGGCCGCCGGCCACCACGACAAAGATCAGGCTTCCCACCATCATCAGGGCCGTCAGCCCCGACACCAGGCGGACGGCCGGCGAGAATCGGGCCGCGGGAGGCGGGGGAGCTGGTCGGCGGGACTTCTTGGCCATGGGGCGGCACCCTAGCGACGACCGGTGGGCATGGACCGTGCCGCGTCGGGCAGTTGCGGACGTCAGTTGAGATGGCGGCGTGGTTGGCAGGGGGTGCTGAAACCGGAGGTCGGGCACCGAAACCTGCGACAGAGCCCCTGACCGGCGCCGGTAGCGTGGTGCCCCGTGGCCCTCCTCGTAAAGAAGTTCGGTGGTACCTCGGTCTCGGATGCTGGGCGTATGCGCGAGGTGGCTGACCACGTGGCCCGCGCTGTGCGGAGTGGCGACCAGGTGGTGCTCGTGGTCTCAGCCATGGGCAAGGAGACCGACGACTTGTTGCGCCTGGCCGGTGAGGTATCGGCCGTTCACCCGGGCCGCGAGATGGACATGCTCGTCACTGCCGGTGAGCGCAAGGCCATGGCCCTGGTGTGCATGGCCCTCCACGACAGTGGGATCGACTCCGAGTCGTTCACCGGCAGCCAGGCAGGGTTCCTGACCGATACCAGCCATCAGAACGCCCGGATCGTGGAGGTCCGTCCCGACCGCGTCCAGGCCTCGCTAGGCGCCGGACGGGTTCCGGTGATCGGCGGGTCACAGGGCGTGTCGACCGACAACGACGTGACCTTCCTGGGACGAGGGGGCTCAGACACCACGGCGGTGGCCCTGGCCCATGCCCTGGGAGCCGACGCCTGTGAGCTCTACACCGATGTAACCGGGGTCTTCACCACTGACCCCCGGGTGGTTCCAACCGCCCGCCGGATGGCGACTGTCTCTTTCGAGGAACTGCTCGAGATGACGGCCACCGGGTGCCCGAAGCCGGCTATGCGGTCGGTGGAATACGCCCGTACCCACGGGGTGCGGCTGCACGTCCGTTCTGCCTTCACTTGGCAGGAAGGGACGTGGGTCGATGAGGAGGAAACCGATATGGAACAGGCCATCGTCTCGGCGGTCACCCACGACACGACCGAGGCCAAGATGACGATCGCCGGCGTGCCCGACCAGCCGGGGGTGGCGGCCACCGTGTTTCGCGCCATGGCCGACCTGGACGTCAACGTGGACATGATCGTGCAGAACGTGTCCGACCACGGGGTAACCGACATCTCGTTCACCGTGCCCCACAAAGACCTAGCCCGGTCCGTGGAGCTGAGCGAGCGGCTGGCGGCCGAGATCGGCGCCACCGGGGTGTCGTCCGACGACTCGATCGCCCGAGTAAGCGTGATCGGTGCCGGCATGCGTACCAACCCGGGCGTGGCGGCCACCATGTTCGAAACGCTCTCGGCGTGCGGTGTGAACATCCAGATGATCTCCACATCGGCCATCCGGGTGAGCTGCATGGTTGACGGGGGCCAGGTGGAGGAAGCGGTTCGTGCTCTCCACGACGTCTTCGGGCTGGCCGAGGCCTGAACCACCCGTGCCGCCCTCCCGCCCGGCTTCGGCCGGCCTAGTGGTCCTGTCTGTCCTGCTTGCCGCCTCCTCGCTGGTGGCCTGTGGTTCCATCGGGGAGTCTGCGGCGCCGCCCACCACCATCTTGGCGGTGGCGACTACGACGGTGAGCCCCGCCGACGCCCGCTCGGACTTCGTTTCCGAGGTTGCCGGCTCGGCACCCATCCTCGAGGGTCTCAGTGACCAGGACCTGGGCTGCGTGGCCGACAGGCTCCTCGAAGACCTGGATCCCGCGGAGGTTGTAACCCTGACCCGCAACGGACCGCGTCCCGACCAGGCGACCCTGACCGTCGATGCCCTGCGGTCCTGTGGTCTGATCCTCGACGTGGTGACCCTGGGATTGCAGCAGGCCATCGACGCCGATCCGGGCGCGCCGCCCGTCGAAGCGACCTGCATCCTTGAAGGCATCGCCGACGAGGACCTCGTGCCCTACCTCGAGGCTCGCTTTGAACACGGCTTCGTGGAACTGGACGACGACGAAGCGGACATCCTGCTGGAGGACACACCGATCATGGCCAACACCATGCGGTGCAGCACGCTGGCCCTCTTCGGCCAGGTCGATGTCGAGGCCCCGCCGGTATGTACTGGCCTGGCCTACCGGATGGGCGACATGATGGCTGAACTCCTGGCGATGGGTGAGACGCCGGCCGATGGTCCAGACCTCTCGATCCTCACCGGGGTATTCGCGGCCACCGACGCCATCTTCGCCTGGCTGGCCGACGAGGTCCCGCCCGAGCTACGTGACGACGCCGTTCTGGTGCGAGACACCACGTCGCGGATCGGTGCCCTAATGGCTGAGGGCTTTGCGAAGGTGGCGGCGGCGGATCCCGGCGACGAGGAGGCGGCGATGACCGCATTCTTGAGCGTCATGGCCCGGGTCTCGGCCGAAATGGAGTCGTCGGCATCCGCGGTGGAAGCGTCGACAGAGCGCCTGCGCGACTACCTGGTGGCTACCTGCGGGGAATCCGTCCTGACCCTCTTCGAGCTGTTGTCCGGGGTGGGGGCCACCACCTAATGAGGGCGTCCCGACGGGGCGCCGTCCTGGCCCCGGTGGCCCTGACGGCCGTCTTGGCCCTGTTGTCCGGGTGCGGACGGGCCGATACGGACGGCCTCGAGGCGGCCACGGTGCCTACCACCACCCCGGTCCCGGCGACGACTGGTTCACCCCCGGCGACGACCAGCCCGGCTACGACAACAACCTCGTCCCCGACAACGTCCACAGTAGGGACCACTTCATGGGTCCCCGAACCGACGTCGACTACGACGGAGGCTCCGGCCCCGACCACCAGCCTGGCTGGGGGCCCTATCCCACAGGCCGGAGTGGGGTTCTGTGCCGAGCTGGCCGGGGCCTCGGCCGAACTGGTGCTTGAGGTGGAGTCGGTGATGGCCGACGGCGAGCTGAACGCCCGTCGCTACCGGGCCCTCCTGTTGGCCACCCGGAACCTGCTGGCCTGGACGAGTAACCGGGTACCAGAAGCCATGGCGTTCGACCTAGCGCTACTTACCCGGGTGTACGCGGAACTGGGCATCGAGTTGGACCGCCTGGACCCCGACGCGGTGACCATGCCGCGCCTCCAGGCCCTCGTCTTTTCCTACGTCTTCGAGTCGCCCGGGGTGGAAGGTCCGGCCCTGGACCTGGCGGCCCGGCGTCTTTCCGCCTTCGTCGAACGGTCCTGCGGGTCTGGCTACCCGCTAATGGAGTCGCTTTCCGACCTCTTCGCAGGGGTGCGGGCGGACTGAGCCCCGGCGGCTGAGATGGTGTGCCCGGCCGGAAACAACGGCTGGCCGGTGGCGGTGCGTCGGTAGCCTTTACCCCATGAATGTCGCGGTCGTCGGCGCCACCGGCCAGGTCGGAGGGGTCATGCGGAGCCTCCTGCTGGAGCGGGACTTCCCGGTTGGAGATATCCGGTTCCTCGCCTCGGCACGCTCCGCGGGTACGACCCTGCAGTGGGGTGATCGAGAGGTGGAGGTAGAGGACACGTCCACCGCGGACTGGTCGGGCATCGACGTCGCTCTGGTGAGTGCCGGGAAGACGGCCTCGCTGGAGCACTCCCCGAAGATGGTGGCCGCTGGGGCCACGGTGATCGACAACTCCTCGGGCTGGCGTATGGACCCCGATGTCCCGCTGGTCGTACCCGAAGTCAACGCGCAGGCCCTAAACGACATCCCGAAGGGCATCGTGGCCAACCCAAACTGCACCACGATGGCCGCCATGCCGGTGCTGGCCCCCCTCCACGCCGAGGCGGGCCTTCGGTCACTGACCGTGGCCACCTACCAGGCCGTATCGGGAGCCGGCCTCGCCGGGGTCGAGGAACTGGCCTCCCAGGTGGCTGCCGTGCTGGACGGGGCCCCGGGCCTGACCCACGACGGTCGGGCGGTCGAGTTCCCGGAACCGTCTTCGTTCGCCCGCAACATCGCCTTCAACGTGCTGGCCCATGCCGGGTCCTTCGTAGACGACGGTCGGGGAGAGACCGACGAGGAGCAGAAGCTCCGCAACGAGAGCCGCAAAATCCTCGGTATCCCCGACCTGGCGGTCTCCGGAACCTGTGTTCGAGTCCCAGTGTTCACCGGCCACTCGCTGTCCGTCCACGCCGAGTTCGACAACCCAATCAGCCCCGATCGGGCCACCGAGTTACTGGCCGCCGCCCCCGGCGTGGCGCTGGCCGACGTCCCGACGCCGCTCGACGCGGCCGGTGTGGACCCGACCATCGTGGGACGGATCCGATCCGACGAGACACGGCCCAACGGCCTAGCCCTCTTCCTGTCCGGGGACAACCTGCGCAAGGGCGCGGCACTCAACACCATCCAGATCGCCGAAGAACTGCTGCGTCGACGGGCCTGAGGCCCGCCAGGCCACCCGGTCCCTACGGCGGATCGGTGACGTACCGGGCCATTGCCTCGTCCAGCGACAGCTCCAGTTGGTTAGCCAAGCTGGCCAGCCAGGCCAGCACATCGCCCAACTCGTGGAGCTGCTCGTCGGCTGTTCCCTTTCGGGCGGCCTGGGCTAACTCCCCGAGTTCCTCGCACAGCCAGGCCACGGTGGCCGGAACCCCGCGGTCACGGTCGACGGGACCGTAGAGCTCCTCCATGAGGGCCTGAACCTCAGCAAGTTCCACGTCGCGGACCGTATCGGCTGGAGAGACGGCGGTTGCCGATCAACCCCTGAGGATCCACGCGTCGCGCGTGTGTTCGGTCCACACTCGATGGGTGCTCACCGACCACGAAGCCACCCATGTCCTGAGAGCCCTGGACGCCCTGGACCAGTTGGAGGAAGCAGCGATGAAGTTGGTCCGGGCTGAGTTGGCCTGCGGCCCAGCGCTAGACGGCCTGATTGCCGATCCGCTGACCGAGGGCACCCGGCTGGACCAGTTGAGCTTGGTCGACACACTGGCTGTCGACCTACTGGCCGCCCTGGGCCGGCACGACACGGTACGGCGCCTAGTCGACGAGGCTCCGGCGGGGTGTGCCCGCGACGCTCTGGTCGACCACCTAGCGGGACGAGGTAGCGCCTGACCGACGGGTCGCCGGCCCCTCTCGGTAGCCCGACGAAGAGCCCTTCAGCCCCCCGGGGGAGGAGCCGGTCGGGCCAGGTCCTCAACGGCCTCGCTTCCGGGGAGCCGTAGCAGCCCTCCGGGGGGGAGCAGGATCTTGCGGTCCCGGGAGCCCCCGCCGACCACCACCCGATCGCGGGCCAGGACCGCTCCATCGACCCAGATGGGCACGGAGGTGGGCAGGCCAAACGGGGTCACCCCACCGATCTGCATGCCAGTCAACTCGGCTGTCTCCTCGGCGCTAGCGAACGAAGCCTTGCGGGATCCCAGGCGTTGGCGGACCATGCCGTTCACGTCGAGGCGGTAGGTGGCCAGCACCAGGCATAGGGCGAACGGCTGCCTCTCATCGGGCCGGGCCTTACCGGCCACCAGGATGGCGTTAGCCGAGTCCTCAAGGGCGATCCCGTAGGCCTCGCAGAAGGCCGCCGTGTCAGCCAGGGCGGGATCGCAGGCCATGACCTCGTGATCCACCCCAAGGGAGGCCAGTTGTTCCAGAACCGGGTCGCCGGTCGGTTCGGACGGCCGGTTCATGACTGCCGCGGAGGGACCAGGCCCGTTTCACGAGCCGGCCCGGTCAGGCCGTAAAAGACGGCCACCACCACGATGGCTCCTCCGATGAAGGTGGGCGTCGGGGGAACCTCCTCGAACCACAACCAGACCCAAAGCGAGGCGGCCACCGTCTCGACGGGGGTGAACAGGCTGACCTCGGCGGCCGGAGCGTGCCGGGTGGCCGTAGACATACACAGGCGGGCCACCGGTCCAAAAAAGCCACCCATGAGCATCGTGGCCAGAAAAGCCCGACGATCCAACAGCGAGACGTCGGCCGGGACCGCGGTGACCAGAGCGATGAATGTGGCGGTCACGGCCACCACGAGGGTTCGAGGCAGCTCGGGGTGGCGGCGCCAGATCACGAGGTTGATCGAGAATCCCCCGATGGCTACGAGGGCCAGCAGATCGCCACCCACCCCGCCCCCGCTCATCGATCCGCCCACGATGACAGCGATGCCGGTCGCCGTCGCCCCGATAGCCCGCCAGGTCCGTCCCGAGGTGCGCTCGCGAAGAGCGAACCGAGCCAGGACGGCGGCGAAGATGGGACAGGCGGCGATGATGGCCACCACGTTGGAAGCCGCGGTGAGGGTCACGGCGGTCAGAAAAGACGTAGTCGAGACAGCACCCAGCAGGCCGGTCATGGCCAACGTGCCCCGCCACCGGGCCACGGTGGCCACCGTGCCCCGACCGAGGGAGCGAAAGGCGAGCGACCATGCCACCGGCGTAGAGAAGAGTCCGACCATGAAGGCGATGGTCCAGCCGTTCACCTCGGAATCGCGCTCAGCGACCCGGACCAACAGCGCATCGCTGGATACCAGGAACATCCCGGTGAAGGCCAACAACAGGCCGAAAGACCGCCCGGACCGCGGAATCCGGTCAACGAGCGCGAGGTTCATCGCCGGACACTAGCTACGGGGGCTGGCAGGATGGCCTGCCGAGGCTCCGACGACCGGAGGGACACGTGCCCCGACCGAACATCTTGCTGGTCACCTTGGACCAGTGGAGAGGCGACTGCCTGGGAGCGGCCGGCCATCCGGTGGTCCGTACACCCCATCTGGACCGGTTGGCCGCCGAGGGGATTCGGTTTACTTCCCACTACGCCCAGGCGGCGCCGTGCGGTCCTAGCCGGGCCAGCCTGCTGACCGGCACCTACCAACATGTGCACCGGTCGGTTCAGAACGGCACTCCGCTGGACGCCCGCTTTACCAATGTGGCCCTCGAGGCCCGAGTTGCTGGATACGACCCGGTGCTGTTCGGCCACACCGATACCACGGTGGACCCGCGCACCGTGCCTGACGACGATCCCCGTCTCGAGGACTACGAGGGCCCGCTGCCCGGATTCCGCGTAGCCCTGGAACTCCCCGAGCATCGGGAAGCTTGGTACCGGTGGCTGGAGGATCGGGGCCATGACATCTCGGACCGCGGGCGGTTCCTGCGACCCCGCGCCGACGTGTCCATCCCCGACGGACGGGGAGCCAGTTGGCCTCCTTCCCCGTTCGCTACAGACGAGACGGAAACGGCGTTTGTGGTGGGCGAGGTGCTCGACGAGCTGGAGCGGTTGTCGGCCGATGGCGAACCCTGGTTTGTCCACGCCTCGATCTACCGTCCCCACCCCCCGTTCGTGGTACCCGAGCCATACAACGACCTGGTGGACCCGGCCGAAGTCCCGGAACCGATCGTCGACGAACCGGGCGACAACCACCCGTTCCTGGCGGCCGCGCGAGCCTGGGTCGCGCCGCCCGCGGATCCGTTGGACCTCCGCCAGGTGCGCGCCACCTACTACGGGATGATGGCCGAGGTGGATGCCCAGATGGGGCGTCTACTCACGGGTCTTGACGACCTAGGGGTGGCCGACCAGACGGTGGTCGTGGTCACGTCAGACCACGGCGAGATGCTGGGAGATCACGGCCTCATGTCCAAGCTGGGGTTCTTTGACCAGTCGTTCCACATCCCGCTGATCATCCGGTATCCGGCTCTTGACGGGCCGGCAGGCGGGGTGGTGGACCGGTTTACGGAGAACGTGGACCTAATGCCCACCCTGCTGGATCTGGCCGGTGCCGAGGTTCCGAGGCAGTGCCAGGGGCGGTCGCTACGTCCCTTTCTGGCCGGCGAGGAGCCCGACCAGTGGCGGTCGGCCGTTCACTGGGAGTACGACTTTCGCCTCTTTGCCGGGGTGGCGGACCTGCCCGGGAACCAGTGCAACCTGGCTGTGCACCGCGACCGGACGGGTAAGTACGTCCACTTCGCCGGCTGGCCGGCGCTGTTCTACGACCTCGTCGACGACCCAGGCGAGCGTCGACCGTTGGCGGCTCACCCCTCGATGGCTGACCATGCGGCGGCCCTCCTGGGTTGGAGAATGGCCACCGACGAACAGGAGTTGTCCGACCACCTCGCCCTGCCGGGTGGGATGGTCGTCTTGGACGCCTGACAGCTGCCTCGGGAGTGGGGGCGACACCGGAGTCCCGAGGTGTCTCTCAGTTAGACCTCTCGTCTGCCGTTGAGAAGGAAATGACGGCGGTACATCACCGCCATGACTGCCACTGCTAGTGGGGCAGCTGTGAATGCGAGGCTGGCGCTCCGGTAGTCGCCGAACACGTCACTACCGAGCGAGAAGGCGAGTGCTCCCATTGAGGAGCCCAGAACACTCAGAAAGCCCAGGAAGCCGGTAATTGACCCAAGGTGTCCGACTCCGAAAAGTGCAGGGAGCAGAGCAGCATTCATGGAGGCCATAGCCCCCATGCTCAGTCCGAGCATCAGGACATAGCCGAGAACCGCCCCGAACGAGATCGCAGAACCCCCGAGGAAGGTCGTCAGGGCTACCAGGACGGCAGAAGTAGCGGGCAGCCAAGGGCGGATCGCGCGGTCTGCAAGCCAGCCGACGCTCAGGCCCCCCACTATCGATCCCACGGCCGTAGGTAGGAACATGGCGGCGGCCTCGGAGTTCGAGTAACCGATCTCGCCTAGGAGATTGCTCTGGTGGAATATCAGGCCGGTCCCAAGAAGCGAACCACTAACCGTCACCGCTGCCAGTGTCCAAAACGACCCCGTTCGCACCGCCACAGCCCGGACCACCGATGTAACACCACGATCCAAGAGGATTGGAGTGTCGGAGTTACCGCCGTCAGGCACCTGACCGAGATTGGCGGGTCGGTCCACAAAGCCGAATAGACCGATCGGGACCACTGTTAGGAAGATCGCCGCCGCGGCTACCAACCAGGCTTGCCGCCAACCCCAAGTTTCGATGGTGAGGGCCAGAAGAACTGGAACGACGCTCATTCCGCTAAAGGTCACCGTTGTCTTCACACCCATGGCGAATCCGCGACGTTGGTTGAACCAGTGCGCCACAGCCACGTTTGAAGTCAGGCTAAGAGCGCCCTGACCTAGGAAGCGGATCCCTAGGAAACCGACTGTCAGCCAGACAACGCCGTGGATCATCGACATGTGGGCGAGGGCGCCAGCGAAGATCACACCGAGTATCACTGTGGCCCGCCGAACACCGACGCTATCGACCCAAGTCCCGAGTCTCGGCTGGAGGCCAGAAGCCACCAATGTGCCGACTAGGTATGCGCTGGCGATGGCCGAATCGGAAAGATCAAGGCCCGACGAAAGGTGTTCACGAAAAACCGAGACGCCCATCGACTGACCGGGTCCTGTGAGGATGCCGACAAGGGAAGCCAGCCCGACCATGTGCCAGCCATAGAAGCCAGCAGGCGAGCGGGCGCCCCTACGGGCTGGACCTTCTCGAAGCATCAGGGAACGCTAGTGCTCAAGGAATTATCTAACTGGTCCAAGGAGAGCAAGTCGTAAGTGCGCTACGGGGCACGCAACATCTGCCACACGCGGCCCAGTGGCCTAGGTGTCTCTGCACCAAGGGGATCGTTCCTCGCCTACCACGCTCCTCATGAAGACATGACAGACTCCAACCGCGATGAGGGAGCATCCCGAAAACCCGATCTTCGGACCTGAGGACCCGCGCCTGGATCCTCCTAATCCTCCAGAGATCCAGCCGGCGCGCTCGATCGCCAAGGCGATCTCCTGGCGGGTGGTGGGGACACTCGACACCCTGATCCTGTCCTTCGTCATCCTGAGCTTTCTCGGTCCATTCTTCGGTCTTGAGGAAGCAAGCAGCGCCGACAAGATAAGAACTGCGGCCTTCATTGCGTTAACCGAAGTCGCAACCAAGATGGCGCTCTACTACCTGCATGAGCGGCTCTGGTCCCGGCTGCAATGGAACCGCACCCTGGACGAGGAAGGCCACTACCGGGACGGTCGGTGGCGTTCGGCCACCAAGACAGCGACGTGGCGGGTGTTAGCAAGTGCGGACACCATGTTGCTGGGGTTCATCTTCACCGGCAATCTGGCGACAGCCATCTCGATCGGCGGGTTCGAGATCATCACAAAGTTGGTGCTCTATTTCTTCCACGAGCGGTACTGGGCTCGGATCCGCTGGGGGATCATCCCGGGGACTGTGTGAGGTTCGAGCCGGATCACAAGTTGTCCAAATACAGGCCCAAAACCGACGGCCTCAGTCGGTTTCAGAAACGCCGCCGCGGCCGTGCTTCCAGTAGCCCCGGACAACAGCGTGGGAGCGGGAAAGACCCCGCTCGTCGAAGAGATGACGGCGAATGCGCTGGACGGCGGCCGCCTCGCCGGCAGCCCATACCCGTGCGTCAGGAGCTATCTGTGCGCTGGTGACAGCGGCGAAGAGAGAATCGCCAGGGGTTGAGCCAGCCTTAAGTTGACACCACTGAATGGTCGCACCTGGGTGAGCGGGCAACTCGAGGCGTCCGTCAGGATGCCGGACCTCGATGAGTACCTCCACCTCGGCCTCCGGAGGCAGCGCTCGAAGAAGCATGGAGATGGCAGGAAGTGCCGACTCGTCACCTGCGAGCAGGAACGAGCGAACTGCCGGATCAATCTCGTATCCGCGCCCTGTGCCAGAGACGGCAACACGATCCCCTGCCTTGGCCGTATCTACCCACGCGGAAAGAATCCCGTTTCCGTGTCGGACAACCTCGATATCGAGTTCGAGCGGACCGGGCCTGAACGAGAGCGGGGTGAGTGTTCGGATAGTCGGCCGGCTGCCGTCCGCGAACAGGAACTCATTCCCGGCCCATGTGGGCAGGACGACCTCGGTTGGATCTCCCGGAAGCAGGACACGCACGCTGGCGGCCGGTAGCCCGGGGTCGAGCCCTTGGAGCATCGGCCCGGCGAGAGTGATCCGAACCATGTGGGGGTTACGTGGCTCAATCCGAGCCACCTCGACTATGCGAAACGGTGGGGGTTCCCGACGGGCGCGAATCGCTTTCACGACCACGCAGCAGTGCCGTATTCGGTGCAGAACCCGCCCTGGTCGGCCACGCGGCGAGTCTTACACCCAGCCGCCTCAACTGGTTTGGTCGAACCAGTTCGGGACGTCCTCCTAGTCGTTGCTCCAGTCACTCATCTCCCGCAACAATTCGAAGGTGTAGATGCCCGTGCTGTGATCGTCGTTCCAGATGATGTTCAATCCCCATGCGCCATGGAGTGCGGCATCCTTGATCTGTAGTCGGGCTGGGCTGCCATGACGGGGCCAGGCTGCCTCTCCACGTTCCCGTAGTGAACGACAGGCCGCGCATGGGCAAAACAGGCGAAGTCGCATTAAATCGAGTTCCGCAACGTGCCCGTCAGCGAACGTGACAGTCAGCCCACGACTTCGTTTGACGACAACATCAACGACGTCGTGACGGTCCTCCACTTAGACATCATGCCTCGGCATCGAACCCGACTTGTTAGGCCACCACCTGGCAGTAGGCGAGGCCCTCCACAGGACATGCGCACAACGGTGTCGAAATAGAGTCAAAACTGGAGTTCAACGTGTGGCATGCAGAACCGAACGAGGAATACGTGCCCAACACTCGAAAAGTTCAATGATGACCAACGTGTCCGGCGGCAGCGACGGGCGTTCCGTTGTTAAGGGGACCATCTCGTCAGCGGCATTTGCCAGCGGAGACCAGTTCGTCATCGGTTACTGGCCACAGTCACCGCTCGGGCCCTTTCACGACATCATGTGGCTCGACGCGAACGACACCAGAACCCTGATTGCCTCCTCACGAGACGCAGCCAACTTCATCACGAGTACCTATCACTTCGATCACGTCCTGGTCGCGTCGCTTCATGTTGAGAGCGAGGGAGCAACCACGACGGCTTGGACCGACAAACTTGAGATACAGATGGCCGGAGGCCGGCTACGCCCCCTTCCGCTCCGGCGCCCACTCGCCGCGACCCGCTACATCGAAGCGCCCATCGCAAGATGGCTAATGGGTGTCGAAACCTACGGGTTGAGCCCGACCGGCGCCCGCGAGTGGTATCAGACCCGCGGTTGGCGGTGGGTAAGGACCGCCACCGCCCGGAACAAAAACGAGGACCTTGGGGAACTGGTCGAGGTCACCCGACCCATGAACGTCGGATTCTCCAACCCACCGAGGCGAGCTTCGATCGTCGCGGTCACCGTCACGATCGAACGACCCGCCGCCGGCAGCGAGTCTGGGACCTGAGCACGGAGGCCCACCGGAATGTCGAACACCCACATCCCCTACTCGCCGCTACGCAGTCGTCGCGAGGTACTAGCCGGGCTGTCGTCTTTGGTCCTGGCAACCACGCTGGGCTGTGGACGCAGCGACCGCACCACGACCCCACCACTAACCACGACCTCAAAGCTCCCAGCGTTATTCGACCATCGAATCACCCGCTGGGGTCAGGACCCCTGGTCCCGAGGTTCGTATTCGTACCTGGGTCCGGGAGCGTCGTCAGCTACCCGTCGGATGCTCGCCCGACCAATCGACGATCGTCTGTTCTTCGCCGGCGAGGCAACCGACACCGAGCACCCGGCAACCGTCCACGGTGCTCTCGCCTCAGGACAGCGGGCGGCTATCGAAATCCAGGAAGCCAGTAAGCCTGGTCCCATCGTGGTGATCGGTGCGGGCGTCGCCGGATTGGGAGCAGCACGTGATTTGACCGCCGCTGGACGCGAGGTGGTAGTGCTCGAGTCACGCCAACGCATCGGGGGTCGTGTCTGGTCGGACACCGTGGGCGGTGCCCCAGTTGACCTTGGCGGCTCCTGGCTACACGGGCTGCGGGACAACCCGCTGACCGATCTAGCGGCCTCGCTGGACATCGACCTGATCCGCACCGACTACGAAGACGCGGTGCTGTTCGATGCCGACGGCAGGCTGGTGGACTGGTCCAACCTGGACCACCTGTACGACCTGGTTGAAGACATGCTGTCGTCTAGTCGGTCCACCAAATCGATGGCGACAGCCGTGGATGAGTTACGCCGTCAGGTCGAGGTCGAGGACCGAAGACATCTGGAGTACGTGCTGGCCTCAGAGATTGACCACTGGTTCGCGGCGGGACCCGAGGACCTCGCCTTCTCCGGAGTCCACGAAGGTGGATGGTCACGAGGCGGTGACGCCATTCCCGCTACCTCCTACCGGCCGATCATCGAGCACCTGGCGACCGGCCTCGACATCCGTCTAGGTCATCCGGTTTCTGAAGTCATTCGCACCGAAAGCGGAATCCGGGTTACTACGGAGGAGACCGAGTTCCGCGGAGGGGCCGTCGTCATAACGGTCCCATTGGGAGTTCTCCAAGCCGGGACCATCCGGTTTGACCCCGCGCTCCCAACGGTTAAGTCGACAGCCATCCAAACCCTCGGCATGGGAACCATGGACAAGGTGGTGCTCCACTTCGAGGAGCCGTTCTGGGATCCCGACGTGGACCTGATCGCCTACGCCTCATCCGAACCCGGTCGGTTCATCGAGTGGTACAACGCAATTCCGTGGACCGGCCACCCGATCCTGGTCGGGTTCAACGCCGGCAGACCGGCAGTAGAGGTCGGATCCTGGAGTGACGAACGGATATTGACCGCCTCCCTGGACGTTCTAGGCCGCCTCCGCTGGTGAACAAGCATGCCAATGTGGTCCGACGAGGACGGTGAGAGATGGCTGACGGTGACTTTGACCTGGCTGACGCCTACGCCGTAGAGACCCCGGACGACAACCGTGACCTCTACGCCCGCTGGGCGGCGACCTACGAGTCGGCGTTCATTGCCGACAACGGGTACGTGTACCACCTCGGGGTGGTCGGGTCGTTCGTCGACACGGCATCAGATGAGGACGACCCCGTCCTGGACGTGGGCTGCGGTACCGGCCTGGTGGGAGTCGCCCTTCGGGCCACCGGCCCTTGGACTGTCGACGGGCTGGACCTGTCAACTGAGATGCTCGGAGAAGCCCGGGTCAAGGTCGCTGGTGAAGGGGATCCCGTCTACCGGCACCTCCATGAGGGCGACCTGACGGCCACTCTGGATATTCCGTCCGGGACCTACGGCGCCGTGGTCAGCTGCGGAACCTTTACCCACGGACATGTTGGTCCAACGGCCTTCGACGAGCTGTACCGCATTACCCGACCCGGGGGGCTGTTCGCTATTGGGATCAACCCGGACCACTTCACGAACCTGGGTTTCGCCGATCGATTCGTCGACGACGTGGCGGCCGGTCGCATCACCGAACCGGTGATCCGACGGGTGAATACCTACGAGGCGGGTGACCACGCCGGCCAACTCTCGCCAGTGGCCGTCTTCCGGACGCTCTAGACGCCCTCGCGGGCTGGTTCAGGCGACAGCGCAGGACATATCGGCGCCACAGCACAAAGGCGATTTGATCTTGCCGTGGCCGTTAGGGCATTCGGAAACCTGGACGGTCGAGCCGTCATCCTTGGTCAGGATGGCGTCAACCAACGGTGTGTCACAGGCTCCACAGGAGGCGTTGACGGACATGCCGCAGGACGAACATTCATAGGTGGCCATTGGAGTTCCCCTCTCGCTAACGGTCGCCGTAAATCCTTCCATACAGCCACTTCCTGCCCCAGGGATGCGAATGCCGGCCCAGTGTTCGGAGAGGCCCGACTCGAATACCCACCGTCTTGAACCCAGCGTCAGCTACCGCTCGGTGCCTCTGGCCCATCGAGTTCATGAGGAAACAGTTTCGCGGGCTCCTGTGATCTACTCATAGGGGTGGATCGTTCTGAGTTCTCCGACCATGTGGCATCGAACCGGATCGTTTGGGACAGCTGGGCTGACGAGTACGTGGCGGCGGGCCGGCGGGCCTGGGGTGACGATCAGCCCCAGTGGGGGATTTACGGCATCCCAGAGTCTGCGGTTGGGTTGATCGACCCCTTCGATGGTGGCGATGTGATCGAGTTGGGGTGTGGAACGGCTTACGTTTCGGCGTGGTTAGCGCGACGGGGTGGCCGACCGGTCGGGATCGACAACTCGGCGGCACAACTGGCGACTGCGGCGAGTTTCCAGAAAGAGTTCGACCTGCGGTTTCCGCTCATCCACGGCGACGCGGAGAGGTTGCCGTTCGCCGACGAGAGCTTCGACTTTGCGATCTCCGAGTACGGATCGGCCATCTGGTGTGATCCGTACCGGTGGCTTCCCGAAGCGGCGAGAGTGCTGCGCCCCGGAGGCCGCCTGGCGTTCCTAGGAAACTCCGTGTTGATGACACTTTGCGTGTTCGACGACAACGAGCCAGCCAGTGACCGGTTACAGCGTCCGCAATTCGGGATGCATCGCTATGAGTGGCCCGACGATCCGGGGGTCGAGTTCCACATCTCCCATGGTGACCGCATCCGACTCTTGCGCGCCTGCGGGTTCGAAGTCGAAAACCTCATCGAACTTCAACCACCTGTCGACGCCGAAGAAACCCGCTATCCGTTCGTGAACCTCGACTGGGCGAGGCAATGGCCGATCGAAGAAGCGTGGATTGTCCGCAAGACGGGTTAACCAGGGCGACTAGGGAGACACCCCGTGGGTGTCGGTCTCGAGGACGAAGACCCGAATGACACGGTGGTCGGCCCTCCCCCGGTATTTGGTGTAGCCGGGGTAGACGGCACTGGCCAGATCAAAGATCCGATCCGTTTCGGCTTCGTCGGCCCGGCGGGCCACCACTTCCACGGAACGGTCCTGGTATCCGACGGTTGCCGACGGATCGGCTTCGAGGTTGTACACCCAGCCAGGTGTGTTCTTCTGGCCGTAGTTGGATCCGATCACCGCAAGGTCTTCTCCCACCGGGATGCCGAGAAGCGGCATAGTCCGGCGCTTCCCGGTCTTCGCTCCAGTAGTGGTGAACATCACCACTGGCAACCCTGCCAGGAGGGCCGGGACGGTCAGCCGACCTCCAGAGACCTTGAACAGTGCCTTGTCCTGTTGGTAGAGGGTCTTGGAAAACAGCCACGCCATGGGCGGTGTCGAGGTCACCGTCTGGATCATCCGTTGTAGAGCGTTGGCTGGTTTCACTTCAAAGCCCAACTCGCGCAGTGCACCCATAACTCACCTCCCAGCAAGAAGTTAACCACTGGCCGGCCGCACGGTCCCGGTGGGGAACCCCGAGGCTGACGCGACCTGTTGAATACATCACCCGAGTTGAAAGCGGCGTTGCGGTTCTCTCAGTTGTCGGAACACGCGGTGTAGAGCCGGTCCTTGAAGGCGGCTTCGTCGACATGCCACACCACGCGAATGTTCGGGGGCTCGGAGTTGATCCGACGATCAGGGAGCGTGGCGCCGCGGGTAGGTCCGTCGAGACCGACCACTAGACGTTCTTCGGTCGCCTCGGTGACGATCGAGTCATCGAGGGCGACGGCCATGGCTACGGGATCGGGGAAGTCCATCCCCTCCAGACCATTGGCACGACAGAACTTTTCGACCTCCGCGTTGATGTCAACCGCGAACCGGCCCAGCCGACCGCACGATTGCAGTCGTTCCGTCTCCGGAGGAGTCATCACCGCGTAAGTGCGGCTGATGTTCCACCCGATCATGGTTTTTGCCCCGGCAGCATCGAACACGGCTGTAGCTGCCTCGGGATCGGCCCAGACGTTGTACTCCCCGACGGGATTGACGTTGCCCACCCCATCAGGCGAGCCGGCCATCAGGAAGGTGTGCACGAATCGGGAAAGGAAGTCAGGATCCTCGGCAAGGGCCGAGGCGATGTTGGTAAGCGGGCCCAGGGTGACCAGCGTGTGCCGGTTTGGTTCTTCGGTGGCCACTCGAAGCAAAGCATCCACAGCATTCTCAGGTTCCGGCTCACGTGACGGTGCTGGCAGATCGGCGCCCCCCATCCCGTCCTCACCGTGGACCATCTGTGCGGTCTCAAGAGGTCGAAGAAGTGGCTGGTCGGCCCCTACGTGAACGGGCACGGTGGCGTGATCAACAAGATCCAGGGTGACGATGGCGTTACGCACAGCCAGGTTCTGTGGGACGTTGCCGGCGACAACGGTGACCATGCGGATGTCGACCGAAGGATCCCGTGCCGCCAACACGAGAGCGACCGCATCGTCAGAAGCAGTGTCGGTGTCGACAATGAAGCTCCGCCTCGTCATATCGAATACCCGAGTGACTCAGAGGCGCCGGCCTCCGCCGAGACCCCAGAAGTGTTCGGCCGGGCGTTGCGTATGGCGAGGTACTCCCTGTGGTCCTGATAGTTCCCGTCGATGACGAAGCCCCAGCCGCGGCCGTGTGGCTTGCCGGCAGCGAAGATCGTCCACACCGGACGGTCGCCCCGGGTGCTGACAATGCGGTGGACAGTGTCGGCGTCGATCCGGTTGACCTGCCCCGGGCGGTACTTACGCACCTCGTCGCCATACGGACCGCGTTCTTCGACGTAGCTGCCCTTCACAATCAGGCTGCGGGACCACGAGAACGGATGGGTATGGGGATAAGGGTCACGGTCAGGAAGATTGATGGAATGCAGGAAAATCGAAACGAACGGTGTGTCGAATCGCCACCGCTCCAGATAAACCCGCTCCGGTTCGACAACGTCGTAGATGAGCTGTCGCCGGGCAAACGACCAACGCCATTCGCCATCAACCAGGTTCTCCCTGTGACGCCAACCCCATTTCACTACGACTCAGGGTAACGAACGACTCCCTAGATTTCAGATTCGTACCTCGGCGGCAGCCCGGATGGCTACTGATGTCTCGAAGGTTGGTTGAATGATCGGCCAACAACGATCGAAGCGACCCACAGGAACCATCCATGACCCGGCTCGGCTACCAGATTCCCAACTTCACCTACCCCAATACCCCGGAAGCGGGCATTTTCGATTCCGTAATTGCGCAGGCCAAGGCGGCAGAAGCTGCCGGTTTCGACAGGGTTTTCGTAATGGACCACTTCTACCAACTCCCGGGACTTGGCGCCCCCGAAGAGCCAATGCTTGAGTGCTATTCGGTCCTGTCCGCACTCGCTCAACACACCGAGACAGTCCGACTTTCTGCACTGGTGACCGGCAACACCTACCGGCATCCGACCCTTCTGGCCAAGACGGTGACCGCTCTGGATCACCTCTCGTCGGGACGGGCGACGTTGGGGATCGGTGCCGGGTGGTTCCAACTCGAACACGACTCCCTCGGTTTTGAGTTCGGCACGTTCACCGACCGGTTCGAGAAGCTCGAAGAGGCACTGCAGATCGTGATTCCGATGCTTCGCGGAGAGAAGGTGAGTTTCGCGGGGAAGCACTATCAGGTCTCCGACGCGGTCAACTCCCCGCCGCCTGTTTCCCGTATTCCGATCATGATCGGCGGCAGTGGTGAGAAGAAGACGCTGCGGATGGTCGCCCAGTACGCCGACGAGTCCAACCTCTCGAGCGGTCCGATCAACGAGATCCCACACAAACTCGAGGTTCTTGAGGAGCACTGCGAACGTCTAGGCCGCGACCGATCAGAGATCGTCGTCACGAAACTGCAGATGGTCTGCGTGGCCCCAACCATGGAAGAAGCAGAATCGGACCTGCGCGAGGTCGGAGCAGCAAAAGGATGGTCCGACGAGGTCATCGAGATGGCCAAGATGATCCTGATCTACGGCGATCCCGACACCGTCGGAGAAAAACTCCAAGCGTGCATGGACACCGGCATCGACGGGATGACCATCAACCTCGCCGCCAACGGTCACAAGACCGAACGCATCGGCCTCCTCGGCGAAATCGGATTGGCAGCAACGGCGAGTTGATAATTGGCGTTCTGATTACCGCTCAACACGCCCGGCTTCCAGCTAATGCCAGCGCCGCTCGATCTGCCGGAGTGATCGAAGAGTTCAGGGCGATCACGGGGTACATGTAGCTGTCAGGGTCGTTGGAGTGGCCGATTCCGAAAACGTGCGAGAGCTCGTGGGCGATGGCCATCTTCTTAGACAACCTGTCAATCTCACCTTCGGGCATGGTGTCGAAGAGGCTGCTCGAGAGTCGAATCCTGGTGCTTCGCGGGGTCTGTTGACCACGCTTATGGGTGGCCCACATCGTTGCGGCTGCGAGTTCATTCGGATGCATCACCGTGTTCTCCTTGTCGATCCAGTGGATGGCAATGGTGTCGTCGCCAGGCTTGGAGATCCGCTGCGCTGCTGTTGAGAACTCCTCGCCCCGTTCGCTCGCCCCCTTGGTCACAACGACGTTCAGACCGGTCAGTTCCTTCAGGCTCAGGAGTACCGAGATGGTTGCGTTTCTCATCTGGGGACGAGTCGCCGCTGCAATATCTTTATCAATGAAGATCTCAGTGGTGATTCTCGTGCACTGCGGCCAGAGCAGGTTGCCGAATCGATTCGACACGGACGGGTTGCTCCCTGCCAGGTCAAGTTCGGAGATGAAGTTTCCCGATCCGGTCGGGTAGATCGCGAGCAGTTTCGCTGCCTCCCAGTCCAACTCGACGCGGATGTTTCCTTCTTTAATCGCTGGTGACCAGGATTTCCCGTCCAGGGTGAGGTTGTAACGAAGTGCGACCTCGGGTTCCTTCTGTTCCGGCCTGGCTAGGAAGCCGACCAGCACCAGGCCGGCAACTATGCCGGCCAGAAGCAGCGAGATCCGCCTGAGTAGGCGGCGACGGTCCTCAGGGCTTCTGGCCATTGGATGCCTAGTTGCGCCGGGTCAATCGAGGACCGGGGCGAACCGGTTCGGTAGGTGAGCCATCGCATGCGGCCACCATCACGATTCTCGGCGTCGTTTGAGTTCGTGGTGGTCGCCGTCAGGGTTGTCGGCGCAGTCAGGGTTGTCGTCCGGGTCGACGAGAACACCGTCGCGGTCGGTGAGACGCTTCTCGCAGTGTTGGCAGCGGCGACGCCGAGAGACGAGCAGAAGAAGCAACCCGGCGGCTAGGGCGGCGACGACCGGTTTCCACCAGTTGGTGCCACTCCCGGTGCCCTCAGGTTCGGCGGAGGTGAGGGATTGACGAATCACCCCGTCGCCCGGGTCGCTGGCGTCGAACGGGTCGGTGCCGAGTTGGTTGATTTCTTGGCTGTCGCTGATCCCGTCCCCGTCGCTGTCCTGGGTTTCCGGCGATTCAGGCTCTTCGGTGGTGTCTGGGCCTTCGGTGGTGGTGGTAGTGGTGTCTGGGCCCTCGGTGGTGGTGGTGTCTAGGCCTTCGG